>NZ_DIMV01000067.1:76168-77054 GCF_002425715.1 Mesotoga sp. UBA5557 | reverse complement strand
AGTAATGGACTTACCGAAATATCCGACGACACGATTCTGAGGATGTTAAAAAAAACAGGTTATAAATAGAACGCTTCTCAAAACAGTCTGCATAGATGATTTCGCAACCAGGAAGGGCCACACATATGGCACATTAATGGTAGACTATGAGACCTCAAAGGTTGTAGATATGATTCCATCAAGGGATACTGGCGAAGTTACAGAGTGGTTGAGAGGATATCCCGAAATAGAAGTGGTATCAAGAGATGGGTCCATAGGATATGCGAAGGCCGTAGCAGAAGCTTTGCCCGGGGCACTACAGGTAAGTGATCGTTTTCATCTGGTTAAGAACCTTATGGATGGAGCAAGCGAGTATATTAGGCGCACAATACCTTCCAGAATAAAGCTGAAAGAAGTAGTTGGCGAAAATCAAACAGTGAGAAAACTTACCAAGGCCGAAATCAAACGTAGAGAAACAGAAGAAGCGAAGAATGAGCTTGTTGAGACTGTCAAAGAAATGTATCAGAAAGGATACTCAGTAAGCGCCATTTCCAGAGAACTAAAGATAGATTGCCGGACAGCAACAAAATACGTTAAGCATCAGGGAAGGATGCTGAGCGCCTCAAGAGAAAGAAGAAGCATACTCGACCCATACAAAGAAACTATAATCACTCTTAATCATGAAAGAAAGACAATAGCCAGTATATTCAGAGTCATTGTTAAAGAAGGCTATAAAGGTTCATACAGGAATTTGAACGCATTCTTGGCTGAATACAACGAAGGTTTGGGAAGAAGGCACAGAAAGACTTCTCCCGAAAAGATTCTTAGAAGAGGACTGTTGATCTCATTTCTACACAACGATATCTCAAGGTTCAAAGTGGAAGATCAAGAGAAGATAGAAGAGTAT
>NZ_DIMV01000067.1:0-76102 GCF_002425715.1 Mesotoga sp. UBA5557 | reverse complement strand
GCCAGGGGAATAGAAAGAGACATTGAGGCAGTTAAGAATGCGATCAAGACTGAGTTCAGCAATGGAGTCATAGAAGGCGTCATAAACAAGCTTAAGGTGATTAAGCGGATAATGTACGGGAGATGTTCATTTGAACTATTGCGATTGAAGGTGATCATGAGTTAGTTCATATAATCTGAGGAAGAGCCCAAAGAAGACTGAGAATTTATCGATAATTATTCCTCCTCCGATTGACCCCACGATGAAAGTCAATCCCGACCTCACAATCCAGAAGACACTCTGAGCAGCAATCATCCGCCTACCCGAAAGACCGTAATGGATGAAGTGAAAAAGGGAGTAATACATTAGAATATACGTCAACCCGTGTAAAGACTCCACCAAATAGAGCGCATATACGTTTGTCGCAAAGGAGACAAGAATCATCCTGACTCCAATTACCGCCATGCCGAATAGCAGGATTTTCATACTGCCGATTTTCTCGATTATCCTGTCGGCAACCAACAAGAAAGGAATCTCTGAAAGAGCGGTAATTGCAAAGACAACCCCCACGACCGACGGATCCATACCGTTCTGTCTTGTGAAGACCGCAATGAAAGAATTATGGAAGGAGTTCAAAGTAATTCCGAAAAACATTCCGACAGTCATCAAAGAAAACTGAAGAAGAGAACCTGCACTGGCAGGGTTTTCCGGGGCTTCAGTTCTCGATTCACCGGGTCTTCTCTTGAGGAACATCGGTGAGAAGGCCAGAACAATGGAGGTGGCTGCAAATAACCAGAAGAAACTGATCCCGACGAGACTGCTTAACAAGAGAGAAGTAACTGCAAACCCTATCGTGCCAAAAAGCCTCACACGATCGAAACGACCTCCAGTAGTCTTAAGAATCGTCATAATAATTGAATCACCCAGTGGAACAACTGCCGAAAAAAAGAGAGAGAAGAGGATCATGAAGAGTAAGGATGTCAAGAAATCGCTGGTGGCAAAAATGGGCCAGATACATACGGCTGAAGAAAGAGATACGATATAATAGATTCTGTTCTGACCAAGTCTAGAGCTGATTTTAAACCACAAGGGGCTGGAAACTAGCGAGACGACAGGCAGTACCGCCATCAGTATTCCGATTTCGGTTGGTGAATAACCGGAGATGTCGAAATATTGACTAAGCAGATTCTTAGTCGCCAGGCTCGCATATATTAGAGCTTCAAAGAATAGTATATTAAGATTCAACGCAATCTCCCCCCACGCAACTGGTGGAAATTATACAACTTGCAATTCAAAAAGATTGAATGGAGTGTGACTATGAGACTTATCTTGAAATCAATGGCCATTATCGTCATTCTTCTTATTTCAACGGCACTTTCCGCGACCGTAGAGTTCGATGTACAGGGACACCGCGGCTGCAGAGGGCTCATGCCCGAGAATACTATTGCCGCCTTCACACACGCTCTGAAACTGGGTGTTGACACTATTGAACTTGACACTGTAATCACCAGTGACGGCGTTGTCGTCATTAACCATGAGCCGTATCTGAATCCACAGCGAACGAGAAAGGACGGGGAATTCATAAAGGACCGGTTATTGATAAAAGACCTTACTTTCGAAGAGCTTAGAAAGTACGACATAGGAAGAACTGTCAATCCTGAAGATTGGCCCGAACAACTTCAAATGGATGGACAGGCTATACCCTCTCTCGAAGAGGTTCTTGACCTGGTCCGGCAACACAATGAGAAGTCTGCAAAGGAAGTGAGAGTTAACATAGAGATCAAGCACTTTCCTGAGAGACCTCAGGATACCGTCGATCTTAGAGAACACGTTAGAAAAGTTCTTGAAGTTGTTTCCAGATTCGGCTTTGAAGAACTGTCAACGATACAATCTTTCAACTGGGAAGCTATCAAGATTTCTAGGGAGTTGGAACCCTCCGTTGAAACGGTCGCCCTAATTTCAAGCACAAATCTCGATAAAACTATATGGACTGCCGGTCTGAGATTGAGGAACTTCGGATTCGACATAGGGAAGATGCTTGCCAGTATCGGCTGCAGTGTTATCTCTCCTAACTACACACTCATGACCGAGGGATGGATAGAGAGCGCTCACAGATCCGGACTGAAGATCATCCCCTGGACCGTAAACGAGGTCCCGGAGATGGAGAGACTGATAGACCTTGGAGTAGATGGAATCATTACGGATTATCCCGACAGACTAATAGAACTTCTCTCGAGCAGACAGAAAAGCCTTTCTCATTAGAGAAAGGCCTCTCATAAGAACGTTTTACACATCACCAAGTAGATTATACCGCAACCAGAAGGTTTTTCGTCGCAATTTCAGCCAATAGAGATGGTAAAACACACTTGATTATAGACTGAAAGACCTGGTGATGCTTATGAAAACCGAATCAAGGTCTTTGCACTCCAGTGGAAGCAGTACTGTGACATTCTCCCCTCTGAGCTTTCCACTGCAGAGTATGCGTCTCGAATCAAAAGGACCACAGTGTTCTGGCGAGAATTCCTCCCCTTCTTCGTCCAGTTGAACATCCTGGGGTCTGAAGGACGCATCACCCACCCTGTTGACTCCCATCGAAGAAAAGAGCTCCATCACAAAATGCGAAGCCGGATCTTCGTATATCTCTGTTGGCGGGCCATGCTGAACTATTGCTCCATCATACATGACGTACACTCTATCCGCAACTGCCATCGCATCTTCGGGATCGTTCAATACTATGAGCACAGACTCTCCAAGAGCAATCAGCAGCCTCTTGATCATCAGTCTCAGCTCGGTTCTGATCTTCTTGTCGAGTCTCTCGAACGGTTCATCAAGCATGATGATGTTGAATTTCTTTACCGTCTCTCTTGCGAATGCCGTCAACTTCTTCATTCCAGCCGGCAACTCCTTCGGCCAACGATCAAGGTAGTCAGAAAGGCCATCGAGTTCATCGGCTCTTCTACTTACCTTTTCATTTGCCTCCTTGTCCTTCATTACTGTGAGAGGAAAGGCAATGTTGTCATGGGTATCCATGTGGGGAAACAAGGCATTGTCCTGAAAGACAAAAGCAAGGCCCCTGAGATGGGGCTCAAGGAAAGTAACGTCCTGCCCGTTGATCTCGACAGTACCCGAGAGCGTTTCGTGTAGCCCCGCAATAGATCTTAACAGGAGAGTCTTTCCACAGCCTGATGGTCCAATCAAACCTACGATTTCGCCCTTTTCAATTGATAGATCGACAGGCCCGAGGTCGAACTTCCCGATCCTGCTTGTCAGATTCTTCACATCGAGAGTCTTCATACAATCACCCCCAAGATAAATTATAGCTTCAGAGCAAGACAAAGCCCTTCATCCTGAGACTCCCTCATGCTGAATACTTGCACTGACTTGATCGCCTTCCGTTGAGAACCGGAACGAGTCGAGCTATACTATTACCAAAGCCTCTGTCGGTTCTCTTGTTACTTTTTTTTGCAATGTATAAGAAGTTATAATAAAGAAAATACTCGTGTATAGGAGTGACAAACGTGTCAAGACATCTACTTACCAAGGCTGAATCATACCGTGAGGAACTTGCCGCTTTTCTAAGCGATCTCGTAAGCATCAAGAGCTTTTCTGCCGGTGAAAAGGAGGTTGTCCAGAGAATTCGCGAAGAGATGGACAAGGTGGGCTTCGACGAAGTCATAGTCGATGGTCTGGGAAACATCATGGGTAGAATCGGATCGGGCAAGAAAGTGATTGCCATGGACGCACATATCGATACCGTAGAAGTGGGAAATGAAAAGCTCTGGAAGGTAGATCCTTTCGGAGGAGTTGTTAGAGATGGCATAATCTACGGGAGAGGTGCTTCCGATCAAAAAGCTGGAATGGCTGCAATGGTCTACGGGGCAAAGATAATGAAAGAAGAGGGACTGCTGGGAGATTTCACTCTCTACGTTACAGGAACTGTGATGGAAGAGGATTGCGATGGCCTCTGCTGGAGGTACATAGTTCAGGAAGACGGCATTAGGCCTGACTTCGTGGTCATTACCGAACCGACGAATCTAAATATCTACAGGGGGCACAGGGGAAGAATGGAGCTTCAAATAAAAACCTCGGGGCTTTCCTGTCACGCGAGCGCACCCGAACGGGGAGTCAATGCTATCTACAAGATGGGCCGTATCATACAGGAGATAGAGAGGCTCAATGAGAGGATAAAAGATGACGCTTTCCTAGGGAAGGGGACGATAGCCGTTACTCAGATATTCTTCAAATCTCCCTCCCAAAACGCAGTAGCCGACGAATGCACCATCCAGCTAGACAGAAGGTTGACGGCGGGAGAGACAAAAGAGACGGTAGTAAAAGAACTGAAAGAGGCCATTCAAATGGCCGGAGAAGAGGCAGAAATCGTCGAGCTCTTCTATGAAAGGCCTTCCTATACGGGAACTGTGTATCCCGTCGAGAAGTACTTCCCAACGTGGGTAATGGAAGAGGACAGCGAAATAGTGCAGAAGACCGTAAACACTTTTAGAGAAGTTTTCGGTGAGGAGCCTTTCGTTGACAAGTGGACATTCTCGACAAATGGAATAGCAACAGCAGGTGTCTTTTCGATACCGACGATCGGATTCGGGCCCGCTAACGAGATCTACGCGCACAGTCCCGATGATCAGTGCCCCGTCGACCATCTGGTAAAGGCTGCGGCTATGTACGCTCTTCTTCCTTTAAGGCTTTCACAATAGATTAGGAGGTAATAGGATGAGTAGCATTTTGAGAGGCAGAGACTTCATCACCACACAGGACTTTGACAGAACGGAGATTGATCTGATGCTCGATCTATCTTCCGATCTGAAAAGGAGATTTGCAACGAGCGAACCGACCCCTTTGCTTCCTTATCAAACGGTGTTCTTGATGTTCTTCGATCAATCAACTAGAACACGCAACTCGATGGAAGCGGGAATAACACAGCTGGGCGGACACGCTCACTATCTGGATCCTTCGACGATGCAGACTGCGCACGGAGAGGTTCCTAGAGATACCGCGATGATTCTTTCGAGATACGGCCACGCAATCGCTGTAAGGCACTGCAAGTTCAAGGCGGGAAATCCTTATCTGAGATCTCTTGCCGAACACGCGGATGTCCCAATTCTGAATCTGCAGGATGATGTCTATCATCCTATGCAGGTTATGGCCGATATGATGACGATTAGAGAGAGATTTGGAACGAATCTCAACGGCCTGAAGGTCGCGATAACATGGGCTTATGCCGAAAGCCATCTCAAGCCTCTTTCCGTTCCACAGTCCCAGATTCTTCTCTTCACGAGATACGGTATGGACGTGAAGTTAGCGTATCCGAAGGGCTTCGATTTGATGCCCGACATAGTTGATCAGGCAAAGCAAAACGCCGAGAACAGCGGGGCCAAGTTCGATATACTTCACGACATGGATGAGGCATTCAAAGATGCGGATATTGTGATTCCGAAGTCATGGGGTGGCTTCTACGTCTCAGAAGATCCTCAGGAGATCATGGAAGAAGTGAGAAAGAATAAAGACTGGATTTGCACACCCGAGAGAATGAAGCTTGCAAATAGGAGAGCAGTCTACATGCATGCTCTTCCCGCGGATAGGGGCAGAGAGGTCGTCGACGAGGTAATAGACGGTCCTCAGTCAATCGTTATAGACGAGGCGGAGAACAGACTTCACACAGCTAAGGCTATAATGGCGCTTACTATGGGCGGAAGACCGTGACTTTTGACCTTGCCCTGGAAAACGGTACGATTTGCGCAGGAGACAGTGTCTTTCCTGCCAATCTCTATGTTTCGGGCGAGGAAATCGCGGCGATATCTGCAACCCGGAGCAGTTTCCCGGCACGCGAGATCCTTGACTGCTCCGGATTGTTTCTCTTGCCGGGATTCATCGATCCTCACGTACATCTTTCGTTGAATCTGGGAAGATATACGTCCGTTGACGACTTCGATTCGGGATCTGCTCTTGCAATCAGCGGGGGAGTAACCACGCTGATAGATTTTCTCGATCCCGTTTCCAGTCTTTTAGACTTTGAGAAAGCAAAGAAGAGTCGAATGCAGACGGCAGCAGACAGCAGGATAGATTACGCTTTCCACGTAACGCTTGCAGGAAGTCCTGGATTTTCCGCCGAAGAGATAGCCAGAGCTGCAATAGCCGAGAAGATGCCTTCTATAAAAATCTTCACGACATATAGTTCTTCCGATCGCAGAACAAGCGACGGAATGATCCTCAACCTGCTCTCGCTCTCAAGTAAGCTTGGGTTCGTTCTGCTGGCCCATGCGGAAAACGATGAAATAATAACTGAGACCGTTTCCGGTTTCGTAAGTCCTACTTTCAAAGATCTCTCGGATCTGAGACCGACTATTAGCGAGATGACCGAAGTAGTCAAGCTCGCCTTGATGTCTATGGACAAACAGGGCCAGCTGTACATCGTACATCTTTCCAGCGGCGAAACCGCAAAGACTCTCGGCTCGATCAATGTCAACTGGAAAGACTCTACAAGACTTGAAACCTGTCCTCAGTACCTACTGCTGGACAATAGCCCGCTACTCGGCGAGCAAGGTTATCTTAATACTTACTGCCCACCTCCAAGGAGCGCACAGGAGCGACTGCTTCTTGTCTCTTCGTTGAGAGAGGGGGAGATCTCATCGATGGGCACGGATCACTGTCCATTCCTTAGGCAAGATAAACTCGAGAATCGAGATGACTATTTGTCGATGCCGAACGGCTCTGGATCGCTAGGCCTATCCTTTTCCACCGCAAACACTTTGCTTGAAGGCGACCTTACAAGAGTCTCTTCTCTGCTTTCAACAAACGCGGCCAAGACGTTCGGATTGTTTCCAAAGAGAGGGCTGCTGGCTCCCGGATCTATCGCAGATATCGCCGTTGTCGATAAGGATGCAGAGATTACCGTCTCAAGATCGCCTTTCACAAGATCCGACCACTCTCTTTTCGATGGCATGAAGCTAAAGGGAAGGGTGGAAGCGGTAGTTCAAAGAGGCAGAGTCGCCTACAAAGACGGTGAAGTTCTGCTTCCCAGGGCTTCGGGACGCTTCATCGAACGCGAATCAATTCGTTGGGAGGATGCTTCATGCAAATAAATGGAGTTTCTATTTTCACAAATGATGGAGAATTCATAGAAAAGGGATACGTGAGGGTAGAGAACGGGGAGATTGTGAAGGTCTCTTCAGGCGAAAGCAGCTATGATGGCGAGAATCTGCACTTAGACGGAAAGCTCTTGATGCCTTCGCTGGTAAATGCCCATACGCATATTTACTCAACTTTCTCTCGCGGATTGGGGGTCTCTCCCTTCAATCCATCCTCGTTCACAAAACTGCTGGAAGAGTTGTGGTGGAGACTGGATAAAGCCCTTACTCTTGAAGATCTTGAGATCTCGGCTTATGTGGCTTCAATCGAGTCGCTTAAGGCAGGCGTTACATCTCTCTTCGACCACAACTCTTCGCCAAACGCGATAGATGGTTCTCTGAAGAGAATCGCCGCTTCCGTCAACGATGTCGGTTTGAGGTACTGTGGAGCTTATGAGGTCTCGGACAGAGACGGATTGGAAAAACGCGACAGGGGAATAAGAGAGAATCTCGAGTTCAGCAGGGAGTCGACGCAGTACAAGAAAGGGGTTTTCGGTTTCCATGCTTCCTTCACTCTCTCAAAAGAGACACTGTCGCTGGCTTCAAAAGAGATAGCTGGTAAGCTTCCCATACACGTTCATGTTGCAGAGGGCCCCGAGGACCAGGAGCACACGATTGGCGTATATGACCAGAGAGTACTGGAGCGCTTCCATAGAGCCGGGCTCATGACAGAGAACTCAATCTACGCCCACTGCATTCACACTACACCATCTGAAAGGGGCCTGATAAAGAACACAAAGGGCTACATCGTGGTGAATTGCCAGTCGAATATCAACAATGGTGTTGGATTTCCTGAATGGAAACGCTTTAGAGAAGAAGGAGCTGCAGTGCTGGTAGGAAACGATGGTTACGGATTCAATCTCAGCAACGATGTAAGGTTCATGATTCTCGGTCCTCACTACATCCAGCGCGATCCGAAAGCCAGCTATTCAGGAGATCTAAGCCCTTCTCTCTTTGGAGCAAACTACGAACTTGCAACCAGAACGTTTGGAGCAAACATTGGAACGATTCGCGAGGGAAGCTCCGCAGATCTGATCGTACTCAACTACCGAAGTCCGACCGAAATCACGGCAGAGAATTTCGTGGATCATTTCTTCTTTGGAATCTGCGACAACATTTCGGTAAGCGATGTGTTCGTCGGTGGCGAGAGGGTCCTAGCGCAAGGAGTACCGACAAAAGTCGACGAAGAGATTATTTATAGAGAGGCAAGAAGGTTGTACAAAGCATTTGAGAAGAGATTCTAGGAGGTGCTTTCGTGAATCTTTCGACAGAAGTGGCGGGTATTTCCCTTAAGAATCCATTGATGCCTGCCTCCGGTCCTCTTACAGGGGATCATAGGAAGATGCTCGCACTGGAAGCCATGGGAGTCGGAGCTATGGTTACGAAGACGATATCTACAGTAGCAGCTAAGGTCCCGAGACCTTGCATAGTAGCGGATAAGGACTTCGTAATCAATACTGAGCTTTGGAGCGAGTTCCCTCCTGACATGTGGTTTGAGGAGTTTCTACCGCAATACAAGAAATCATCAAGTCTTCCTCTGATAGTCAGTCTAGGTTACTCACCTGAAGATCTTCGAAAGCTGGTCCCGTTATTCTCAAGGTTTGCAGATGCTTTCGAGCTGTCTACTCATTACGTCGCCGATGACCCTTCGCTTATGAAGGAGTTGGTCTCTGCCGTTAAGGAAGGCACGGACAAGCCGGTCTTTCTGAAGTTCGACCCATCTGTGCCTGATCCGGCTGAAATGGCAAAGGCCGTCCAGGACTCCGGTGGCGACGGAATCGTTGCAATAAACTCGCTTGGACCGGTCTATCCGCTGGACAGGAGGGTGAATCGTTCGTTTTTGGGAAGCAGCGATGGGTTTGGCTGGATAAGCGGTCCCGTAATCAAGAAGCTTTCCCTCTCATCCGTAAGGAGAATACGCGAGGGCTGTTCTCTGCCGATTATAGGTGTCGGTGGCATTCAAAGCGCAGATGATGTAATTGACTTTCTCTCTTGCGGCGCATCCGCGGTGCAGATGCTTTCTGGAGCTCTGATAAAAGGCAAAGACCTCTTCAAAAGGATAGTAGACACTCTTCCGTCGGCTCTCGAGAAGAGAGGGTTCGATAGTGTAATAGATGCGATCGACTCTGCTGAAATACAGAAAGAGTCCTTTGAGGTGAGAAATCCGCTTATCGATCACGAGAAATGTACCAGATGCGGATTGTGTGTTGCGGTTTGCCCTTACTTTGCACTGAGGTTGGATGAGAAAGTGGAAGTGGATCCGTCTGAGTGTTTCGGTTGCGGGCTTTGCGAATCTCGCTGTCCCGTTAGCGCCATCGGGGGTGTACTGGTTTGAGCAAATATCTTCTGAAGTGCATCACTTGTGGTAAGGAATTCGCAAAAGACGAAGTAGACTACTACTGCCCCGATTGCGGTGATCGTAAGGGGACCCTCGAAGTCGTTTACGATTTTGCGCTTGTGAGGAAGGGATTTGAGTTCAGTTTGACTTCTCTTCAAAAGAGGGGAATCTGGGCCTTTGACTTCCTTCTGCCTTTTGAAGGGAAAATCGATTTCCCTGAGCTGCTTATTGGCAATACACCGCTCTACAAGAGTCGTTCTCTTTCGAGGAAATACGGAATTCGGGAAGTCTTGATAAAAGACGACGGAAGAAACCCGACAGCATCTTTCAAAGACAGGGCAAGCGCCATTGCTGTAGCAAAGGCAATGGAAAAGGGGTTCGACACCATCTTCTGTGCCTCGACGGGAAATGCAGCCAGTTCTCTATCGGGACTTTCGGCCGTATCCGGCTTGAAGAGCGTTATCTTCGTGCCTTCAACCGCCCCTGTGGCGAAAATCACACAACTGCAGGTGTATGGTTCAAAGATTCTTGCGATAGAAGCAAGTTATGACAGAGTATTCGATCTCTCTATGGAGATAGGGATGTCTATGGGTTGGTATTGCAGAAACAGCGCGATCAATCCCTATCTACTGGAAGGGAAGAAAACCTGCGCGTTGGAACTCGCTTTCGAGATGGAGGACGATCTCCCTGATTTCATATTCGTTTCGGCCGGCGACGGGACTGTCCTCTCAAGTTTCTACAAGGGCTTTGAGGATATGAAGGAGTTGGGTCTCATCGAGAAAGCTCCGAAGATAGCTGGAATCCAGGCCGAAGGCTCTGCTGCGATCAAGAAGACCTATGAAGCGGGCTTCCCTTTCGAACCGATCGATCTTGAAGCAACCACAGTAGCCGACAGCATATGTGTTGGAAAACCAAGAGACGTCATAAAGGCCTGTCACTACACAGAAGCGCATGACGGTCTCCTTCTCTCGGTTTCGGACAACGAAATCCTTGAGAGTATAATAGAACTTGCGAGGGAAACCGGAGTGTTCGCCGAACCGGCCGGCGCAACTGCATTTGCGGGCTTCAAGAAGGCTAGGAAGCTTGGACTCGTAGGTGAAAGGGACCGAGTAGTGATAGTTGTCACCGGCAACGGACTTAAGGACCTCAAGAACGTTTCTGCGGTTCTTCCCGAAGTACGGATTCTGCCGCCGGATAGAGATGCAATCGAGGAGGCACTGAAATGAAGATCAGCTTCATTCTAAACAATGAGAAGCATACACAGGAAGTAAGAGAAGATATGCGATTACTCGATTTTCTGCGTGATGAAATGGGGCTTACCGGAACAAAGGAAGGCTGTGGTGAGGGAGAGTGTGGAGCATGCACGGTTATTATTGATGGCAAAGCAGTCAACTCCTGCCTGGTTCTTGTTCCCGAAATCGACGGTTCAGAAGTGGTTACAATCGAAGGTCTTTCCAGGAGCGGCGAACTCGACCCGATTCAGCAGACTTTCATTGATGAGGGGGCGGTCCAATGTGGATTCTGTACGCCGGGGATGATAATGTCGGCGAAAGCCCTTCTGGACAGAAATTCAGCCCCAAGTGATGAAGAGATTATGGAAGCCATAGAGGGAAATCTCTGCAGATGCACAGGTTACTACAAAATTATCCAAGCAATCCGCAAAGCGACAGAGAGCCTCGCTAAGACAGATGAAAAGTGATTCCATAGTACTGCTACTTCTGGCTGCGGGAGAGTCGAGACGCTTTGGCAGTGAGAAGCTTCTTGCGGACTTCGCAGGCAAGCCGATTCTGCAGTGGTCGCTGGACAGTTTTGGAACCATCGACGCAATGGGCAAGATTCTTGTGGTCAATCCTGATTTTGAACCGGAGATGTTTGAGATCGGATCTTTCCAGACGGTGATAAACGAGAACTACAAAGATGGGATTTCAACCAGCATCGTCAGGGGACTCAAAGAGTGCCCCGACAGCTGCGAAGGAATCGTTCTGGCCCTTGCAGACATGCCATTGATTACCAAAGAGGATGTGGAACGCCTGGTAGGTTCGGTAACCACTGAAGACGAGATGGTCTCCTACGTCTTTGAGGGAAAGAAAGGCTTTCCGACATATATTTCTAGAAAGGTCTTTTCCCGACTATCCAGAATAACCGGCGATAGAGGTGCATATCAACTGGTGAAAAGCGGGCTTGCCAAGATGCGCGAGATCGAAGGCCGAAGTCACAATGTCTTCGATATTGATATTCCGGAGAGTATGAATTGTACAGACCATGGTTTAGGTATTACTGATAGCAATGGAGGATTCCGGAGGTGAAAGAGATGTCATTCAGTGTCCTTATGCCGACAAGTGAAGAGGAACTCATGTCGATTCTCTCCAGAAGCGACTGCAATATTCTCGCAGGCGGAACCGACCTACTTGTAAAAATCAGGTTGAAACGCATAGCGCCAAAGAATGTCGTGAGCCTGAGACATTTGAGGAGTTTCGGCAAGATAGAAGATCTCGGCGACTCAATAAGGGTCGGATGCAAAGTAACGATGTCCGAGCTTTTGAGCAACGAGACAATTGGAGAAGATAGCAAAATATTGAAGATGGCTTTGAGAGAAGTAGGCAGCCCACAGATCCGAAACAGAGCAACTCTCGTAGGGAACGTTGTCAATGCATCTCCTGCAGGCGATTCAATCGTTGCTCTCTTGCTCTCAAACGCGACTTTGCAGATTGTGGGCCAGTACGGGGAGAGAATTCAGAGTCTAGCCGACTTCATCAAAGGTCCGGGAGTGACATCTCTTTCAAAAGGCGAGTTTGTAAGATCCATAACTTTCGAGAAAACCGGGGGGTTCTTTCCTCAGTTTTACAAAGTTGGTCAGCGAAGTTCTATGGCAATAGCAATAGCTTCGATAGGCTCCTTGATATCTGAATCGGAAATCAGACTCGCATTCGGCTCGGTAGCTCCCGTTGTAGTTGTTCCGAAAGAGGCGTGCGAATATTATTCGAGTGAAAGGAGCTCGTTCGATGAATCGAAATTCGTCGAACTGGCCATGAAGCGCGTCTCTCCCATAGATGATGTTCGAGCAAGTCAGTGGTACAGAACTACCGTTATCAGAAATCTAGTTTTCAGAACCCTAAAAGTCTGGAGAAAGAGGGGATATAATGCTGTCTAACGTGAATGAGTACTTCAGACCGGAAACCGTCGAGGAGGCATTTGAACTCATGCAACGCGACAGAGATCATTCGATATTCCTTTCCGGAGGTACGATTGTAGCTCTTATGGAGTCTTCAAGAATCGAGAAGATAATCGATCTGAAATCTCTAAGGCTTGACACGGTATCGATCACCGAAGATGAAATAGTAGTCGGCGCCTCAACGACAGTCGAGTCTTTCAGAAAGGACCCACTGATAAGAAGGGAATTCGGAGATTTCTTTTACGACGCCTTCTCTTTAGTGGGCTCATGGCAGATTAGAAATATGGCGACTATCGGCGGCTCAATCGCCCCAAAACTTGGATGGTCGGACGTAAGCACCTGTCTTCTCGCTACCGGCTCAAGTCTCATGATCTACGGGGTCGATGGTTACCAGCGAATGCTGATCTCTGATTACTTCTCGCTACCGGCAGGTGAAAAACCTCTGATCACTCACGCGATTCTTAAGAAGGACGGCTGGTTCACGGCCTTCGAGAAGTTCTCGAAGACTACTTTCGATATTGCGACGGTCAATGTAGGCCTTTCGATCAGACCGGAGCACGGGAGAATAAGAGCGGCCAGAGTTGTTTGCGGATCTAGACCGCAGTATCCGGCAAGGTTTGAAAGTGTCGAAGCGGCAATGGTGGATCTAGAGATAAACGATGTGATGCCTTCAATAGTAAGAAGTCTCGTTTATGAGAGCTTTATTGGAGGCTCGAATATGACCGCCTCCTTCGAGTACAGAAAGCACCTTGCTTCAGTGCTGGCCCAGAGAGCTGCTGAAAAACTGAAGGGGATGATTTGATGAGAATTGCCTTTACTGTGAACGGAAGACTTCATGAACTCGATATTGACCCCGGTGAGTATCTGCTTGAAGTACTAAGGAGGATAGGCTATAAGAGCGTCAGAAGAAGCTGCAATTCTGCAAGTTGCGGAACTTGTACCGTTCTCCTGAATGGAAAGCCGATACTTTCATGTTCAACTTTTGCGGTTTCTATTGATGGTCAGAACATTGAGACCGTCGAAGGCATGGCCGATGGAGACAAGTTGCACCCAATCCAGGAGGCCATTCTCGAAGAGGGCGGAGCACAGTGCGGATACTGTATCCCCGGAGTAGTAATGACGGGAGAAGCTCTGCTAAGAGAAAACCCGGATCCTTCCGACGAAGAGATAAGGCTCGCGCTTAACGGGAACATCTGTAGATGCACGGGATATGAGCCTCAGAATCGAGCCATAAAAAAGGCGGCCCAAGTGATGCGAGGTGAAATCGATGAATGATTCCTTCGTGACGATCGGAAAATCAATGAAGAAAGTAGACGGTCTCGCAATAGTGAGGGGAAAGCCGGCATATACACCAGACTATGATATGCCGGATGCTCTAGTTGTCAAACTTCTCAGGTCTCCTCATGCCCACGCAATTATTAGGAGTATCGACAGCTCTCAGGCTTTGAGCATACCGGGTGTAGTCGGCATCTTCACCTACCAAGATGTGGAGAGAGTTCCTTATACCAGAGCAGGTCAGGGATACCCGGAACCCTCTCCTTACGATACTTATCTCTTGGACAGAAAGGTTAGGTACGTTGGCGACCCTGTGGCAGTCGTAGCAGCAACTACCGAAAAAGCGGCTCTCAAGGCACTAAGAAAGATCAAGGTCGAGTACGAGACCCTGGATGCGGTTTTTGATATGAAGGAAGCCTCAAAAGAGGGCTCTCCGATAATTCATGATGAAAGCGACTGCTCGGGTGTCTACGACAACTCCAGAAATATCGCCGCTCACTTCGTGATGGATATCGGAGACGTTGAGAAGACCCTCGAAGAATGCGAATTCGTTATCAGAAGAACATATCATGTGGACACTCAGCTCCATGCTGCACTGGAACCACACAACGCTCTCACTTATCTTGATCCTGTCGGAAGACTAGTAGTTATCTCGTCCACTCAAGTGCCTTTTCACTGCCGAAGAATTCTCTCTCGAATACTGAAGAAGCCAATTGCAGAAATCAGAGTCATAAAGCCGCGAATCGGCGGAGGATTTGGAGGTAAGCAATCGGTTATCGCAGAGCCTTACGCCGCTCTCGTTACTCTCAAGACCGGTAAACCCGCAAGAATTGCTTATACAAGAGAGGAAGTCTCGATGGCAACGAATATTCGCCACGAGATGAGCTACGATGTTATCGTCGGAGCAGCTGGAGATGGAAAGATCAAGGCCATTTCACTTCACGGAATCTCAAATACGGGGGCCTATGGAGAACACTGCCTTACAACTTTCATGGTCTCGGGATCAAAAACGTTGCCTCTGTACAACAAGGTCGACGCTGTACACTTCGGCGGAGACATAGTTTATACGAACCTCCCTCCTGCAGGAGCTTATAGAGGTTATGGAGCGCCTCAAGGGCTCTTTCCTCTCGACTGTGCTATCGATGAACTTGCCTATGAGATGAAGATGGATCCGCTGAAGCTCAAAGAGATGAACTCCATAAGAGAGGGCGAAACCTCTCCAATATTTGAAATCATGGGTGAGGGAAGGGAAGGCGTCCCTCAAATAATGAGGAGTTGCAAGCTTCAGGAGTGCATCGATCTTGGAAGAAAGGCAATTGGCTGGGACAGTAAGTGGGGAAAGAAGAAGAGAAATGGAAACAAGGTTCTCGGGGTTGGCTGTGCTCTTGCAATGCAGGGTTCGGGTATCCCGAAAATCGATATGGGCGCTGCCACAATCAAGATGAATGAAGACGGCTCATTCAATCTACTTGTGGGAGCTACGGACCTCGGCACTGGAAGCGACACAATCCTTGCTCAGATTGCCGCCGAGGTTCTAACGGTGCCTCTGGAGAAGATCATCGTCTATTCATCAGACACGGATCTGACTCCCTTTGACGTTGGCGCTTACGCGTCAAGTACAACTTATGTCTCCGGAAATGCCGTTAGGCTTGCTGCCGAGAAGGTAAAAGAAAAGGTCCTTGATCTTGCGGCCGTGTACTTCGAAAAAGACAGGTCTGAACTGACTTTAGAATCTGCCGAAGTCCGCTCAAGAGACGGCTCATCAGTCTCCCTGTCAGAACTCTGCACCATGCATATGTACACCTTCAATCAGCAGCAGATTTCCGAGTCGGCCTCCTATGTTGGTGAAGAGTCCCCGCCACCGTTCGCCGCAAGCTTCGCTGAAGTTGAGATTGACACAGATACCGGAAAAATCACACTGGTCAACTTCGTTTCATATGCCGACTGCGGTCTCGCACTGAATCCAGTACAGGCAATGGGTCAACTTGAAGGCGGTTCGATGCAAGGCATCGGCTGGGCGCTGTACGAAGACATCATCTACGGCAAGGACGGAAGAATGTTGACTAATGATTTCTTCACCTACAAGGTTCCCTCAAGAATGGACTACGGGAAGCTTACATGCGGTCTCGTCGATAGTTACGAGCCGACGGGTCCGTTTGGAGCAAAGAGCATAGGAGAAATAGGTATCGACACACCGATTCCAGCAATCTCCAATGCAATCTTTGATGCTGCGGGCATCCGACTGAGACACGCGCCATTCAAGAGCGAAAGAGTTCTTTTCGAGATACTGAATATGGAGGTGTGAAATGAAAAAAACGGCAACATTCTTATTTGTGATACTGCTCTGCTCGTTTACATTTGGAATCACCTTCTGGGTGAGCTGGGAAGGAGAGGATTTCTACAGGGCAGCGGCCAGTAGATTTTCAGAAAAGACGGGTATTCCGGTGGAGATTGTCTACTTCCCGAAGATCGAGGAGAAACTCAATGTGAGCTTGAAGACAGGCGACTTGCCTGATGCTGTGATGATAAAGGATACTTATGTCGGCGACGTGGCAGCCTCGAAAAGGAATCTGCCTATCCCGGAATCTGTGCTGAGAGACTACCCCGAGAGATATCTGAGTGCCTTCAGCTGGAACGGTGAAGTCAGCGCTGTTCCCTACTATGCAGACAGTCAAGTCGCCTTCATCAATCTGGATGCCTTTGAAGAAGCAGGCTTGAATCTCGAAGACGACTTCGACTTCGTACAGTTCGAGATAATAAAGGAGAAGCTCACAGGGATAGTCGACTATCCTATTGCATTCGATTTCACGTCACCCTACATAATGTTTCCCTATGTCTCGGCACTTCTGAGCGGAGAGGAGAGGGCTGCTCTGAAGATCGGAAGTCCCGAGAGCAAGGAGACTGTATCGATCGTGAAGAGCTATTTCGATTCAGGTGTGATCTCCAGACTTGAAAGGGCAGCCATGAATGGGCTTTTCAGACAGGGAAAGATTGGCGTGATGCTTCAAGGCAGCTATATGGCGGAGAAGTTCAGAGAGAAGGGCCCTAGATTCGCAATGCTTCCCTTTCCCAATCTACAGGGGATAGAGGTAAGAGGAGTTATCGATTCAAAAGGTTTTGCTCTCTTCAACAGCGATACTTATGAACAGTGCATGAGCTTCATAGCCTTCCTTGGGGAGCAGAGCGAAGAGTTCTTCATACAATGCGACAAGTACCCGCTTTTTGGGTCAGGCTGGCTTCCAGAGCTTGGAGAAATCGTCAATAAAGGAGAATTCATGCCAAATATTCCAGGATATCAGACACTGTTGTTTGAGGCTCTGGAACCCGCTTTACAGGCAATATTCAGTGGAGCTATGACCGTCGATCAGGCCTTAACGGGCGCACAATCCTACATTGACTCTGTCCGGTAGTTAGTATGTCGGTCGTGATACCGATCTTCTTTACCCTTGGACTGCTTCCTCTTATAGTGAGAAGGAAGTGGTCTATGGGTTTGTCTATTACCTTCATTCTAGCAATCGTGACTATCGCTCCTACGGTTTGGGCTCTGTATGTCTCATTGACTGAATTTGGCATCTTTCAGACGGAACCTGTCTTTTCCGGTCTGAAAAACTACGAGATTGTGCTAAGAGATTCCGGTTTCAAACTCTCGCTGAAACTGACGGCCCTCTGGTCGACACTGAAATCGGCAATTGAGGTCTCAATCTCCTTCTTAATCGCGCTCAGGTTGAGAAAAGCTACCAGGTACAGCAAGTCTGCTCTTCTGCTCTTGGGTATAGGCTGGTTTATACCATCATTCATAACGGTGTCCGGATGGAGGGTCTTTGTTCAGGGATACGGAGGGTACTCTTTGTTGAATACCCTTCTTGGCACAAGTATTGACGTGACTCTCAACCCCCTTCACGCATTTCTTTCTTCCCTACTTGTAAGCGTCTGGCTTTCGATACCTCTCTCGACCATGATAATTCTCGGGATGCTAGGGAGAGTTTCAAAGGAACTGGATGATGTAATGAAAATAGACGGTGCGGGAGATCTCACAACCGCCTCTATTCTGTTTGGAGAGATAAGATATCTATTGATTCCGTACTTCTTGTTTCAACTTGCCAGATCGATGAAGGAGTTCACATCTGTCTTTCTTATGACCGGAAACGGTCCGTTGCTGCCTGAGGGATTCACTCCGCGTACCTTGACCGGTTCAACTTCATTTCTCGGAATCGTTCTCTTCAGGAAATTCAATACGGCAAAGGATTACGGACTTCTCTCAGCTTACGCGGTATTCGTAGGAGTATTCGCACTCATATGGATCCTGGGCGCGCTCTTTTCTCGAGGAGAAGTGCCGAAGAGACACAGGCGGGTTCTCTATCTCAGCAGCGCGGCACACATTCTTCTGGGGCTTTTCGCAGGCTGGAACTGGCTCGTTTTTCCCGTTGTTGCCGGATATTCGATACTCCCGCTAATAATACCCCGCTTCAGGAAGCCGTTCAGACGGCTAGTGGGAGTTCTGTTGATATACGAAGTCGTCATATTCATTCTGAGCGTTGCTCAAAATGGTATCAGTGGCGTCATTCCGGCCACCCTTCTAAGCGTGCCTATGATCCTTCTGTCTATAAGATACAGATTTCCTCACTTCGATTTTTCCATTCCCGGATGGCTTAAGAGAGCGCTTCTTATTGTCTGTCTGGTTCCCACCGCAGTGATAGTGATCTACATACTCTTTCTCTCCTTCGCTTCCGATTCGGACATTGTGCCTTCAATCTCCGAACTGACACTGGCAAACTACGGCAAAGTGATCTCCGACGGACTCCCGGGCAACATATTCAATACTCTGAAGATCGCTTTTTGGGCCTTTGTGATCGTTCTTCTGGCTGGAGTTCCCTTTTCCTATCTCTTCTCTTTGAAGAGAAACATATTTGTGAGGATTGTAGCTTCAGTGATTCTCTTCGGAAGCCTCTACAACGGAATGCATACGTTACTCCCTATGTACTTTGTATTCGACAAGTTGGCCCTCGTGAACAGCTTGTTCGGAGTTGGGATGGTTGTATGTATTCAGGCAATGCCGCTAACTATTTTGCTGCTGGGCGGCTTTTTTTCTTCTGTCCCGAGAGAGCTCCGGGAAGTCTCTCTCCTCGAGGGATTATCGGAAACCGGCTACTTATTGAGAGTTCTTATTCCTCTTTCAATGCCCATAATCGGCGGACTACTCATGTACACTCTAGTCTCAGCATTCAATTCCTTCTCCATGCCGCTAATCCTTCTAAACAGTCAGGAACTCATGCCTTTCTCTCTCAAGATCTACAGTTACGTGGGTGAAGTAAGGAGCTTCTACACCTCCTGGAATTTATTCGGAGCGGCCTCGGTAATCGGGGTTATTCCTCTCCTTCTTTTCTTCAGAAGCTCACTGAAGCTCATTTACAGCTCGAATCTACGTGATCAGGGAATAGAATATGACTGAGCTTCACTCGCGGCTTTCAGGAAAGAATCCTTCATTTACGATACAATATAGATGGTGGTGAATTCTTTTGAAAATACTTTTGACTAACGATGATGGAATCCAGGCGACTGGAATAAGGTCACTCGCGAAGAGACTCTCAAGGTCTCACGAAGTGATAATAGTTGCCCCCGAAAGCAACCGGAGCGGCGTAAGTCACTCAATTACATGGTTGACGCCGGTACGGATAAGAGAGAGGGAAACAATAGAGAACGTCTCCTCCTTCTGCACGAGCGGAACTCCAGCAGACTGTGTGGTTGCTGCTGCAACGATCAGCGGCATTGACAGGTTTGATCTTGTGCTAAGCGGCATAAACCATGGCCAGAATCTTGGGGTTGACATCAGGTACTCGGGAACATTATCTGCAGCACTGGAAGCCAGGGTACATGGGATACCTGCCATGGCAATCTCCGTGGTTAGCGAGGAGAATCCAGATTTTCTGGCAGCTGTGGACTTCTCTGAAAGTTTCGTAAGAGAGTATGACTGGAAGAAGCTTCCGAAGCATACCGTTCTTAACGTTAACGTGCCTGCGATACCTAGAGACAAGATCCGGGGAATCAGTTGCACAAGACCTGGTGGTCTCATAAAGAGACGCTGGTTTGAGAAAAAAGTAAATGAATGGGGTGAGGAGGAGTTCTGGATGCGAAAGGAGATCCTCCACGATTCTCACGATGAAGACCTTGACTTTGTAAATGTCGACAAAGGGTTCATCTCGGTAAGCCCCATCGATTTCTTTGGCTCCTGTGACGAAGCCTTCAGATCTTCTCTATGTGACGACCTGAGGATCTTCGAAGAACACTGGTTTGCAAAAGACAACGAGAAGCTCTCAGTTGCTTCTTGCAGAGAATGAGCCTCTCCGAATTAACTAGAATCTAAGGAAGCGCAAAACTCTTCCGTAGCCGATCTTGAAGCAAAACTCATTCTTGTTACCTATTAGAGCCGACGCTGAGAGGAATATCTCCTGATTCTCATCCGGGCTGTAATGAAAGTCAAGACTTACTTTGGCACTTCTGGTAATCGGTTCGGCAAGTCTATACCAATCAAATTCAAATGGTTCGCCGTAATAATCGTCGATTCGGTAAGAACCTTGTCTTATGTACTCAAGACGAAGCTCTGAGAGCACTCTGCGAGTTTCGAAAGTCACAGCTATAAGGTCCAGAGATACGTCAGGTCCGTATGGGAAACCGAAGAACCCATTAATCACAAGATAACCCCCGCCCTCAATATCATCAGCGTTGAAACGGATTGGGTTGATGTGCTTTCCTTCCTCGAAGCTCCTATTGTACAAATAAGGCGTGCTATGGTAGTGCTCATACCTTATCTTCATACCCCCAGACTCTTCAAAGAGAGTCTGTTCTCTGAGAGCATACTGATTGTCCCATAGCATAGGTCCCTTATAGTTTTCTCCACCGGTTATGCCATACTCTCCACCAAGAAACCAGCCTAAAGAAGTCGGATTGCTGGTTCTATCTCCCGGAATAAGGATGTCGTCTGTGTAGAGCATTCCGTACAAGCCCAGATCTCCAATGCCCTTCTCGAAGAATAACCCTGCATTAACGTTTGAGTTCTTGGCATAGTTGTTGTGGAATATGACGAAAGGGCTCATGTCTTTAAGGTCTGGATAGGTGTTGCTGATGAGGTTCGTTTCGACAAAACCGACTCTTGTAGACTCACCATGATACCCTATGCTGTGGCCGATAAGAGTCCGGGGACTGTCGAATATCGAACGATCCGAAGAGATTACGAAGAAGCTGTAGAAGTATTTCCCTGACAGTACGTCCGATGAGAAGTCAATCCAAATGTGCTCGAAAAAGGGCACCGCATCGGAGAGTACGAAGTTGTACGCAGCGGGACCAATATGAAGGCTTCTCTTGCCGGCAGAAAACCTCAAGAGATCGTTTTGAAACTCGGCGAAACCAACTCTAGGCAGATCGGTATCTATATACAGGGTATTCGAATTGTATCTGATGGGGAAATTCGACCAACTCCTGCCGCGAAGAAACGACGTTATATCTTGCCTGAAATCAAGCCTGAATAGCGCGCGATATGAATCACCGGAAAACTCAATGCCCGCAAGGGCAAACGGAGGATAAGAAAAGTTGTTCCGCAGATCTTCAAAGGTAGGTTTGTAGTCCCTGTCGTGCACAGCAAAGTTGTTGAGAGAAAGGGAGGGAAAGAAACCAAGGAAAAGACCGCTATTCGCAGAAAGCAAAACCGAAACCACTATCATGAGGCAAAGCAGAAGTCGTTTCATCCAGACAAACCTCCTTTTGTTCATATATGAATTATGCCATGACTGAATAGGAATTCACTCTCCGAAAAGCAATTGAAACACAAAGCCTTTACGGCAGCCAAGCGAAGTACCCGCGGAGATCGTCCCGGCCAATACTGAATACCTCATTCGGTTTCAACGGAACCTCTGGTCTCAGAAGCAAGAAGTCTGAGCAACCCAACACCTACAAGAGGGGTCATGAACGCCAGTACTGGTGTGAATAGCCTAACTTCAGCGGTTCTTGCCACCACGAAATTCATAGCGACAAACGGGAGTACCCAGAACCACGTTCTCTTGAAGAAATCGATATCTCTTATCTCTCTCACGAATAGCAGTGGAATGAAGAGAAACACAAGAGGATAGATCCATGACCAGAAGTAACCAATGTTATAGCCAAGTTGTATCAGATCGACCGAGTATTTGGCATCAGGAAAGAGAACAGTGCTGAATATATACATAAGCAGTACAGGAATCGAGCCGGCAATGAAGCTTTTCAACATAAGCCTCAATTTAATCTTGCCTGAGATGTCGCCTCTGAAATTGTACAGAAGATATATCAAGGGGAGGAATACCATATGGTCAGCTCTGAAAAGAGAACCCAGCGTAATCAACAAACACAAATGAAAGAATCTGCCGTTTCTGGCAATTACGAGCAACCCGCCTACAAAAAGAGCAAGGCCGTGAAAAGTCTCCCATCCAAAGTACATCGTAGTGAGCGGCATTATGGCCTGAAATGATACCACAGACAGTAACGATGCTACAGGTGAAGAGAAGATTCGGCAGAACGCATAAAGAAGCAGCAACGTTAACAGGTTGAAAAAGAATCTCGCCGTGATGTGCCCATTAAGAATACGATTCGCTTCGCTAGACGGATCTAGTGCAGCTTTGACATCTTCGGGCAGTCTCTCTCCAATTAGAAGCGCCGCGGTTGCAGGATCGGTAATGTACTCCTGCCACTTCAGCCCGGCAACCATTGCTTTGAGTGCATTGCTCAGGAGAATGCTGTTCCCTGCAACGGAGTCAACGAACTCGGCAATAGCCTTTTCAGCGTCAGAGACAAGGCTCTCCCTTTCATCCAGTGGAAAATAGGCATCAACCATGCTCTTCTTTTCAGACGTCCAATAATCGGCCGACAACAACATACTCGAAAGCTCTTCGCTGTTTTCATCCAGCCACTTGATCGGAAAGTATTTGAAGAAATTCTCGACAAGGTAGTAGCTGCCAAATCTATACTGATCAGGCGCGAAATTCTCTCCGGAAACCACTCTGTCATGCTGGTTAATTCTTAAGTACCTGGATACGAGCAAATACTTCCCGTCGGTTGTCCAGACGGTCATTGATGTGAAAATGTAGGAGAGTAACGCGAAGATAATTAACAGAAAAATCCCTCGCTGTATGGTTCTCTTGTCTTTCACACTTAATCCCCCCGACGGCGTTTCCAAAAGGAGATCGCCAATGTCAAAATCATATCATCGATCGTAAGAAACATTGCTTGTCCTTCTCAGTTATCTGCTCAAACCTGTATCAAGAGTTCCATTAATCAAGCGCGTTGTTGTCCAGATCCCTAAGACTCTCTAGAATCCGAAGAGCCAACCGAATCAACGCCGATTGCCAGCATTGCACCCCTAACTATAAGAGGAATGGAGTAGATTATCACCGGAAGAAAAAGCCTCACTTCCGCAGTCTTTCCAACAACAAAGTTCATTCCGATAAACAGTGGCATCCAGAACCACGTTCTCCTGTAGAACGTCAACTCTTTGATCTGATAGATGAAAGCAAAAGGCAGCAAAAGAAAGACAAGAGGAAAAACCAGGTTCCAAACATGCGTCAAATTGAACTCAAGCTGAAAGACATCCACATAGTACTCTGCCTCGGGAAAGAGAAGCCCGCTAATCAGAATTGTCGCAACAAGCGGGATGAAGAGAAGCAGAGCGGCGTAGACAGCCTTCGACCACTCCCTCCTTCTTAACGAATCTATTCCTCTTAACGAAGCGTATATTAGAGCGCCAAACAGCGCATGATCCGTTCTTGCGGTACAGCACAATACTGTTATCAGAATTAGAATGAGCCTGCTGCCGTCTCTCTTTGTTATTAGAATCATCGCTGTAAACAGCAACAGTGAAAGCAGAGTCTCCGCCTGCAAAAAGTCCTGAAGAGCAAACGGCGTAAGAGCAGTGAAGAGAACAACCCCAAAGAGCGCTTGGCCGGGGTTCAGGAACTCTCTGCACAGGAAGTAGATGATCGTCAGAAGGATCATGAAGAGGAAGAATCTCGACGTGAAATATCCGTTCACGAGTCTTGTTTCTTCGCTGTCCTCAAGCAAATGATTCCTGATATTTTCCGGTATCATCTCTCCGAGAGTGAGCAGGGTCTCTTCGACATTCGTCAAATAGCTCTGCCATTGCAGACCGTCTATCATACCCCGCAGAAGATTTTGAACAAAAGCATTGCCCGGGAAGAAGGATTCTAGAGTCTCGTCAATCACCCTCTGAATCTCGCCAATCATCTCTTCCCTGTCATCCTGGGGGAAGAATTTGTCCACGGTTTTCTGCATCTCTTCTGTCCAGGTCTCTTCGCTCGTAAGCAAATCGGAGAGACTGCTGTTATATACGTCATACCATTTCAGAGGAATGTATTTGAAGAAGTATTCCACAAGATAAAATCCACCAAAGCGATATTGCTCCGGAGCGTAACCCGTTCCCCTGATTAGATTTTCGTGACCGTATACCCTGATGAATCTCGACACTGTTATGAATCTGCTGTCTGTCGTCCAGACACTGACAGAGGTGAAAACGTATGACAGAACAAAGACAAACAGAAAAACCACTGCGCCTCGTCTTGCTTTCGAACTCAGGGCGAATTTCAAGTGATAATCGGCCATGATTCCCCCACTCAAGCTTTCATTCCCATAGTGAATTCTCTATCAATAGCTCTCCCACAGACGGCCCCAGGGGCTCTCTTTCTTCCACTCCTCGAAAATCCGAACACCGTGCTTCTTCCACCAGTGCTTATCGTGATAGGTATCTGAAGCGGCCACAAAGACTTTTACAAGCGGCGTGTGGAAGAAGAGTTTCTGAAAGACCTTCAATGGGCTGAACCAGAGCAGATCACCGACTCTGCTGGCAAAATTGTCTCCCACATGGAATTGCAGGTTCACTCCAGACACATCGTCCCCGACCAACTCTATGTTCTCAGGCCTGCCGTTCCCAAGGCCCTCTTCATCGGCCAGCCTTATGTATTTCAAGTCCATCGGATTGAAGCCCATCATCTTCGCCGCAACCGCGTCAATAGCGACCTGGTCTTCACTGGCGAGTATGTAGTCTGCCTTCACCGGGATCAGTGTTCTGGGACCGGGTCCGTTTCCCGCAGTCGTTCCATCCATTAAGGCAAACAACCCTGTGTGAATCTCCTTCTGTATCTTCAGCAAGTCAACCAGAGTTTCATGTATCCATGAATGAGTGTAATGCCTCTTCACGTTCAAGAGACCGCCGAATGCGTTTTTCATCGCGCCTGTGGTCGTCGTATAGATGTGGCACTTCATCGTCGGAAGCTGAATTATGTTTTTGCCGAAGAAGTAGTCAGGAAGCTTCACTCCCTCGGGAAAGATCTTAGGCAGAACCGTCAGTTTGCTTTTTGGCGTATATTCAATCCATGACATGTCTTTCGGTTCGAAGTTATACAGGACGGGGATATTGTATTTTTCATAGACGATGTCATACTTGTTCTGTTTCTCTCCGTACTTCGGCCTCGTAACCACAGTCTTATTCTCTACCGAAACGATGTCGTTCATGCCTTCATCCTTCAGTGCGAGCACCACGCCTTCTAGCTGCCACGGCGTGCTATTGGCGCCTGGCATTGGAAGATGCCAGGAAATGTTGTCCTTCAAGATTGTCGTGGCACTTACGTCCAAAGCCTCTTTCATACCGGCAAGTTTTGCAAGCCTTCTATAGTCATCCAGGACAGTCTCCGGTCTAGTCTTTAAAATCGCAACTTTCGTCTTTTTCATCTTCTACCTCCGCTATTTCGCTATCGCAACCAACCAAATCCCTACCGCAATGACGGCTATTCCCATGAGCTTCATTGCGCTGAGTCTTTCGTCAAACAGGAAAACCGCCGCAACGGTAACGATCGCGAACCCGGCACTCGTCATTATCGGATAGGCAACTCCCAGTTTCATCTTCGTCAGAACTACGCTGTAGAAAATGAAGGCAACTCCGAATGAGAAAAGTCCCAGCCAGACGCTGATGTTTGTGATTGAATTTATAAGCATCCCCTTAAGTCCAACGGTGTTTATGTCAGGCGCATTTTGCATCCCGTATTTCAACAGGACATTTGCTCCGGCGTTGAAGACTATTGCAACGACAAGTATCATGGCCTCAGTAAAACTCATAATTCGTCCCTCTTTACAACCAGATTGGCAGATAGATTGCCAGCATAACAGATACTAACCACAAAACAACGGTAACCGCTATTCCTCTGTCTCTTGTTACGACTTCCGTCGGGTCGCCCTCTCCATTCTTGAAAAGGAGAAGGAGGTATCTAAACATCCCATAGGTTACGAAAGGCACAGTGTAGACAAGCTTATCAGTACTGAATTTCACAATCGTCGCCGGATCAAGACAGTAGAGAGTATAGGCGATGATAGTAACAGAGGCCGTAGCAACCATAAGGTAGTCTAGATATCTGTCGTCGTAAACGCTCAAAACCTTTCGGTGATTGTTGCTTTCTTCTTTAAGTGAAAGCAGCTCGTTTCTCCTCTTTCCAAAACCCAAAAAGAGCGAGAGAAAGAAGGTTGTAACCACTATCCATCCTGTAGGAGTTGCATCGATAGCGTAAGCCCCTGCCATTACTCTTATCACGAATCCCGCAGATATGCAGAAGGCGTCAATCAATACGATCTCCTTGCCCTTCAGAGTATAAAAGATATTCTCAACAACATAGAGAAGTAGGAAAACAAGAGCAAGGTATGGAAGAAAGAGAGCAATCAGGACCGCAACAACACTCATCACTGCTGCGACTGTTGCTGCATCTCTCACACTGATCTCACCGGAAGCAATCGGCCTATTCTTCTTTCTGGCATGATGCATGTCGCTTTCACGGTCTTTGATGTCGTTGAAAATATAGACGCTGCTTGAAACGAGGCAAAATGCAACGAAGATCAGCGTAGCTCTCAGAAGAGAGTTTGGGTCGACAAGACTCGAAGAGAATATCAGCGGAGCAAAAACGAACAGGTTCTTTATCCAGTGTCTTATTCTTATCACTCTGAGCGCGATAGCTAGATCTACCATCTTTTTCTCCTGAAGAAGCTTGTGATTATTTAAGAGTCGAGTATCTCATAAGTGCCAAGCTCTCATATATTAACATACAGGCTTGAAAAGTCGATACCACTCTCTCTTGAGTAGATTTAATTATGATGCATTACACCAATGCGGAGTTGAAATCATTCAGTGAAGTTAAACCCTTCATCGAACAGCTCGAGACAGGCATCTACGACTCTTGCATCATAGAGCTTTCCCTTACCGCTTCTGATCTCATCAAGCGCCGCCTGAAGACCGAGTGAAGACCTATACGGTCTGTGAGACGCCATCGCTTCCACAACATCGGCAACGGCTATTATTCTAGCCTCGAGAATAATCTGATCCCCCGAGATTCCTTCGGGATAACCGCTTCCGTCAAGTCTCTCGTGATGCTGCAAGATTGCGTCTGCCACCGGCCAGGGGAATTCGATATCTTTGAAAAGCTCACATCCCGCCGTCGGGTGAAGTTTGATCAAATCGAACTCGAGATTGGTCAGCTTTCTTGGTGTGTTGAGTATCTCCGCGGGAACCTGTATCTTTCCCACATCATGAATCATCGCCGAAAGCCTCAGTCCCGTAAGCCTGTTCTCTTCGAATCCCAGCTTTTTGCCGATTGCAACAGAAAGCTCTGCGACTCTCCTTTGATGACCTGAGGTATAAGGGTCCCTGAGATCTACGACCGAAGCGAGAACGTTCACCGATGCCTCCATCGTTTTTGAAACAGTCTCCAGACTCTCTCTTAGCTCTTCGGTACGTTTTCCGACTTCTCTTTCAAGATGGAAGCTTCTATTACCCAGTGACCCGATCAGAACCGCAAGCGACAGAGTTACAGTCAGTCCGATCGCGAGGATGAAGATCCAGTAGTTCATGGGGTACACGACGCTGAAATCCGGCCCTGGATGGGCAACAATAACGAAAAGCCGCCCGAACAGCATTACCGGAAGGGCGATGTTTTGTTCATTTTCCGGATAGTGCCATATGGAAGCCTCCGCAGACTCATGTACATGTAAACCAGATTCCTGCGCCGAGGAAAACAGCAGTACTGGATTTCCGTCCGAGTCGATCTGATAAAGCCCCAAAATAACTGTTGGATCTCCATTACTGGGGAGAATCGGAACGGCACTGTGAAACGCTTGTGAATGAAAGATAGCCCCTACGAATCCAGTTTGACCCTGCGGTCTCTCCTCGACAATCGGTCTGAAGACAAAGAAGTGGAGACCTTTCTCTTCGTCCGTCGGAACGACGACAGGATCGCTTGCCCACATCAGTTTTGAAGCAGCTGCCTTTTCAATTGCTTCCCCGACCAACTCGAGAGATCCCAGGTCTAACCCCAGCAGATTTCTGTTGCTCTCTAGAGGCTCAATGTACTGTATCGGGTAATATGACTCGCGATCCAGAACTCTTTCCTTTGCGCCAGATTCACCGGGTTCCCAGACGAAGAAGTCCGGAAAGCCTTCACTTCTGATACTTTCTTCGAACGACTCTATCTCGCCCGGCGAAACCCTCTCAATCCAGAACCATGAAATCAGTTCGTTGTTTTTCGAGAGTGAACCTACGTAGTTCAAGAACTCCTGCCTGTAAACAAAGCTGCTTGACTCAAAGAACCTGGCAAGAGCCTCGACCTGAAAGTCTTCAATATTCTTCATCGCCCTGGAAAGCGAAGTTACATGAGTCGCGGCCAGATCTGCAAAGGCGTCATTTCGCGCTGCCTCCTGTCTGTCATGAACTAGAGATGAGACCATGATGGTGACAGCGACTCCAAATGCGGCAAAGGCGATAGCCTCAAGGTACCTCTGAACTCTCTTTTCCTTCTTCTCTTGTGGCAGCTTGTCCTTGCGGATGATGAAGAATCCCGAAAGTATCGCCATCAATATCAGAACCAGAGAGAAAACTACGGGCTTAATCGCATATGATAAAATCCCTTTCCGGAAGTCGTTGGCTTCAACGTCTATCCCGAGTACGGCAAGGAGTCTGCCTGAATTTTCATCAATTACGGGAACCATTACCGATACCCATGTTCCCCAGCTGTCAGTAATTACTGGCAGCACTCTGGCCTTCTTCTCCCTGAAGACTTCAAAATCGTACTCAGTAGCATCGGCGTATATATCTCCCGGAAGAGATTCGTCACCTAAACCGGGAGGCTCGGAATCAATGAAAAAGAACAATTCTCCAGATTCCTTCTGTCCCATTAGGTAGATGAAGCGGTATTGAGGAAATAGCGCACTTACTTGCTCCAGCTGGCTCTTGAGTCTCCAGTATTCAGGCCTGTCCAGATCATCTATGCTCCCTGAAAGCCTCGAAAGCTCGTCCAAATTGAGACCGCTGTGGACAAATCTTGCCTGTCTCAAAAGCATGTCCGAAAACTCCCTTCTTCCCCTGGCTATCTCGGCAAATGAAAGCAGAACACCCATAAGAAGAATCAGAACGACAGAAATAACAACGACGGCAAGACCGGATAGTTTAGCAGCAAAGCCAACCAATCTTTTGGAAAGACCAAAGCTGGGACCTCTCATCAAAGGCACTTATGGACACCCCTCTTCGAAAAACTTTCTCAACCAGATTTTAACACAGGATTTCTCTTCAGCCACAACGTGCTCTTTGAAGAGACCGCGACTTCACTTCTTCAAGCGGCTAATACAATTCGTCAAGATCGATCTCTTCCTCCGGCTTTCCTTTAAGAAGAAAACTCTCGATGTTCTTTAACGCGCCATTCACCATTGACTGCATACTCTCCACCGACCAGCTTCCGACGTGCGGTGACATGACGACATTGGAAAATCTATGAATTGGATATCTCGATGGAAGTGTTGCGGGCCGATCACTTGAGGGATACTCGTACCAGGCATCTATTGCCGCGCCGGCGAGAGTTCCGCTTTTCAGAGCATCATACAGAGCCTGCTCCTCAATTACTCTTCCCCTGCTCACATTGACCAGGTACTTGTCCTTCATCTGACTTAGCAGATCGGAACCGATGATCCCTGCCGTCTTTTTCGTCAGCGGAAGAGCAACGAATACAAGATCTCCGGCTCGAACGGCATCGTAAATATCGTCTGTTATTCTCTTCACGTAAGGGAACCCGCTGCCAGGCGTTCTCTTGAATCCCGTTATTTCGCATTCAAAGCCGCTGATCAGTTTTGCTATCGCCTGCCCAATTCTGCCTAGGCCGAGAATAGAGCACCGCTTCCCGATGATGGAGTACCAGGTCGCCTCCTTATTGGATGGCCGACCCAACCACACTCCCTGAGCAAGATCGTTATGAAGTTCGACCACTCTTCCCGTAACAGCTAAGGCCAGAGCTACGGCTCTTTCAGCAACGACCTCGGCATTCTCATGGGTGTTTGAAACAATGACACCACGTTCTCTTAACCGCTCGAGAGGCAGACCATCAACGCCTGTCCAAGGGACCACAACCATTCTGAGATTTCTAGCCTTATCAAGGTCGGCTTGCGAAAGATTCCCTTTTACTATTACCTCGGCATCGGAAATATGGGATTTCGGATCACTGTTGCTGGAGTACGAGATGAAAGAATGTTCGGGAAATGCTCTCGCAAGCTCATCTACTTTTCCTTCCCAGTATCTGTCAAGTCTATTTAGGAATAGGATCTTCACGTTTCTTGCCTCCCACGGGATTTAGCGCGAGAAAATCGGAGTTTGTAGCGAACCAGTCCATTCAGAGTCTGGATTTCATTCACAATATTGAATCCTATCTTCTCATAAAAACCGACGGCATCCTCGTCTGTCCACACTGCAAGAGTATCTATGATAAAGGCATCTATCATTGTCTTTCTGAGAGTGCGGCCGAAGCCTCTCCTTCGCTTGTCTTTCCTGACAGCAAGATGTAGAAGCTCGGGCTCTTCAAGCTCATGGAGCTTCAAACCGGCTACAGCAACTATGCTTTCTCCCTGCCTCATAGCAAAGAGTCTTCTCTCTGGAGCCCGATACATCTTCAATACTTCTTCGGACTGCTCCGGTCTTCCCAGACATTCGGAGAAGATCTCCGCAAATCTTGAAGGCAGGTTCTTGATTTCTACTTCCCTAATCATCTTTCCAACTCCTCACCAGCCATAATCGTTGCTTGAGAATCATGCGCGTTTTCCTTCAACCACTCGTAATGAGTTGCAGCTTTATCGTTCATGCCATTGCGCATATAAAGCTGAACAAGCTTAAGCCTCGCGTTCAGCTGTATCTCTATACTCAAGCCTTCCTCAGCTAAAACCTGAACTATGATCTCAAAATCAGAAATGGCTACATCTAGCTTTCCGAAAAAAGCCGGTATATTCGCGTAAGCGTTAGCCCTTATGACTCTTATTAAGATATCGTCAGGATTCCCTTCCACTGCCCTATCCAGGTGATCGATCCCCTGGTTCAGATTCAACAGCTTTCCAAAGGGGTTCCAGTCATCTCTCGCTCTGAGGAGGAATGAGGACCCAAGATAAGCTCTGGCCAGTCCCAGGTCTCTTCTTTTGAGAACATCTTCGAGGATTCTGATAGCCTTCGTGACGGAATCTTTGTCACCTTCCAGACCGGCATCGTGGTAAGCAATTCCCAGCTCGATGGCAAGATCGATGTTTTGTGGGTCTTCTTTGTGAAATCTCTCCAATTCGGAAATCGAATAACTTGCACATACAAACACTCCGGCAAGCAAGACAATCAAAATTAAGGTCCTTCTCATTTTCTCCCTCCTCTGTAAATATTAGCATATGAAAAGACCTCCGAATCGAGTCACTGTCACAAAGCACCGCTTCCATTGACTTCGATCGGAGTAATTCCGCCGGCATGAACCAATAGTCTGAGCTCAGAACCTTCCTCGAAAACAGTAAGCTGCCTTTGGCGTGTTCATTTGCTCAGACGAACACTAGGACTGCCAAGAAACTTTAAGGACCTCGATATAAGCCTGTTTTCGAAAGCTCCACATAACGCGGGCCTCCATCGAATCGATGCGAACCTCTCCACGGCACTTTGGAGGAAACAAAAAAAAGCAAAGCGAGAGGCCACATAACTTCAGTTGTTCACTTGCCTCGTCTGGAAGCGGATTGAGACGATCTGAAATTTAGCCAGGAGAGTTTGTTGCCAAAAGGGGGAATTCCAGGATAGGCGTTTATAGAAATCAGAGAAGAGATCTACTACAACTTAGCCGACTAGATATTTGTTTTGAGGATGAGACAGTGAAAGAGAATATGAGTTTGTACAAACTGCTTCTGGAAGTCTGCAGAGCGAGCTTCATCAAGAAGCGCGAAATCTTCTCCAGGTTCGGTCTTCACAGAGGCAAACCTCCGCTGCTTTTCATTCTCTTCGAAAGAGATGGAAGAACTGTGGGAGAGATCTCAAAGGAGATGGGGCTCTCTCCTGCCACAGTCAGCAAGATGATTCAGAGAATGGAGCTGTCCGGGTTTATCCACAAGAGGCAGGATAAATCGGATATGAGAGTCTTCAGGATCTACTTGACGGCAAAGAGCAGAGAGATCCGGGTCGAACTTGAGCGAACAATGCTTGACGTAGAAAGACAAACCTTTTCTACCTTTTCTGTCGAGAAGCGCGACCTGCTCGAGCGGTTATTGATGAAACTGAAGGAAAGACTCTCGAAGTGATAATCAAGACCTGACCTACCTAAACGATGGGATGCGGGGTGGAAGACTGGATGAAAAGACTCTTCAAATTCCTCGAACCATACTGGATCTTCGTCGTTCTGGCTCCTTTAGCAATGTTCCTAGAAGTTGCCATCGATCTCTTCCAGCCGAAGTTGCTTGAAGAAATCATAGACGTCGGAATCATGAATCAGAACCTTGACGTAATCGTGAGCGCGGGAAGCAAAATGCTAATGATAACTTTTGTCGGTGTTCTACGAGGAATCGGCTGCGTAATATTTTCGTGGATAGCGGCTCGAAACGCAGGCGCAGATATCCACAGGAGCATTTTTACGAAGGTACAATATCTGTCACGCGCAAAGCTAGACAAATACGGAACCGGATCGCTTATCACAAGAATAACAGATGATATTGTTCAATTTCAGCAGTTCGTGATGATTCTTCTAAGGATGTTCGTTAGGGCTCCAATGCTGCTCATTGGAAGTCTCATAATGTCATTCTGATAAGCTGGAGACTCTCGCTTATCTTCCTTGTGATAATCCCTCTTGTCACATATCTTACTTTCGCCATTATGAAGAGAGTAATGCCTCTTCTCTCGAGTGCAGCAGGAAATGGACAACGTGAACACTCGTATAAGAGACAACTCGTCTGGAATAAGGGTCGTGAAGTCTTTCGCCTCTGCCGAGTTCGAGTCAAGCAAGTTCAACGGCGCAAATGAAAGCTACACCGCGACTGCAATGAAGGCGGCGAGAACCATGGTGATTATCATGCCGCTTCTCTCACTCATACTGAATCTCGGCATAGTTGCCGTGATATGGTTCGACGGAATTCAGGTGGAAGCCGGAGGAATGCAGACTGGTCAGATAATGGCTTTTGTAAACTACCTGGGCAGAATGCTTATGTCGATGATGATAGGCATGATGTTGATCTTTGTTTCGAGAGCTCAGGCCTCCGCCAAACGAGTTACCGAAGTCCTTGAAGAGAGCGAAGAAGAAGATGTGAAGGGGCATATCCCATGGCCTTAGGGGTCCGATTGTCTTTGAGAATGTTGATTTCAACTACGATGGGGGAGGCAACAAGATTCTCCACAATCTGAACTTCAAAATAGACCAGGGTGAGACAGTCGCGTTCCTTGGAGACACCGGTTCGGGAAAATCATCTCTTGTCAGTCTTCCCCCAATTCTACTTGAAGCTGGGCTTTGTCGATACGGGCGAGTGGGAGGATGAGGAAAAGATATTGATGAAAGACCTCTAGTAACCGTCTTCGGGAAATAGATGGTCGTTGACCCTATCTAGCTTCCCTGCCATCGTTGTAAGCTGATCGGCCTTCAATGATATTTCATATGCCAGAGTAAGGAGGCCGACTGCATCCAGCACATACGAGAGCTTCGAAAGCTCCTCTGCAATATCGCCAAGAACGGGGTTTTTGTACTCCATGAGCCTCAGAAGCTCAACAATCAGAGGAACCGTCTCTTCGAAGATCTCGAGGATCGTTTCCCAGTTGTCGATTCTCTTGTGTTCTCCGAGAACCATGAAAGACCAGTCTTGAAGAGGATCCATCACTTCGGTTCTCATGTTCGCGAAATCCCTGTTCATACTCCAGCTAGCAGCGTAGAGATCGAGATCTGAAATTGGCAATGAAGCCAGACGCGCTGCTCCCGCCAGCGACTCCTCAAGCTCTCTGATCACTGGTTTTGTGAAATTGCTGTAAGTGAGGTCGTGGTAAACGACCTGCCTCAAAACAAAAAACAAGACGCCCTCCGAGAACTTTGAAACACGCCCAAAGTTCGGGCAAATTTGGGTTCAAGTCCGGCTGCTAACATAAAAACTAACCCGATTCCAAGAATACCAAGATTACCTTGAAATCGGGCTTAGATATATGTGTCAGGGGATAAACAGGTGGTCAGGAAGCGGGGACTTGAACCCCGGACCTCTGGTTCCCGAAACCAGCGTTCTACCAACTGAACTACTTCCTGTCTCGAGAATTCTATCACGTGTCGTCTTCACTTTCAAGAACGCTATTTCCTTCAATAAAGGCGCTGCCGGCTACTAAATCATCGACATAGAATACCGCAAGCTGTCCCGGTGTAACCGCCCAAACTCCTTCGGGGAAGTCTACCCTGACTCTATCGTCACCGATTAAGAATACTCTTGCAGAAACGGACCTCATCGAGCTCCGAATCTTGCACTCGCAATCAAACGCTTCAGCCGGATCAACAAACCAATTAAGATCTCTTCCCGTGAGAGAGTAGGACACTAATCTCTCCCTCTGTGAGAGGACAAGCCTGTTCTTATCAGTATCGAGCCTCTTCACGTAATAGCGTCCCTCGCTCGAAATGCCGATCCCCTTTCGCTGCCCAATCGTATAGCCGAAAAGCCCGGTGTGTCTTCCCAGAAGATTACCCATTTCATCCTCAATAGGCCCCGGTTCATCCTTCACGCCACGAGACTTGAGAAAGCTTCTGTAATCCCCGTGAGGTATGAAACAAATCTCCTGAGAGTCCTTCTTTGAATGAACGGGAAGAGAAAGCCGACTGGCTTCTTGCCTCACTTCCACTTTTGTCGTGTCGCCTAGAGGGAAGAGAATTCTCCCGAGCTTGCTCTTCCTGATTCGCGAGAGGAAATACGACTGATCCTTTGAATTATCAAGAGCTCTCGCAATGAATAACTCATTATCGTGCGCGACCAATCTCGCGTAATGGCCGGTCGCTATCTTTTCAACTCCAAACGAGCTCATTTTCTCCAGCAGCAACCCGAATTTTATCGAATCGTTGCAAACCACGCACGGATTGGGCGTCTCTCCCCTCATATACGAACAAACAAAGTATTCGAGAATCGATTCGAATTCTTCTCTTAGATCCACGATCACCAGCTCTATTCCGAGGTGTTCGGCAACGCCTTTTGCCTCTTGTACAGCCGGGTTATCGAGTGAACTGCCCGGAATAACGATCATGTGATAACCAATTACATCGTTTCCCTGTCTAATTAACCGAGCGGCCGCGACGGCACTGTCGACACCCCCGCTCAATGCTATACCTAATTTCATGATAATCACCATCTCTATATTAACAGCTGTTTTTTGGCTCAAGTGTTGCTAAAGAGTATAATATCAATGAGCGATCCGCTGCGCACTCTGATTTTCGGCACCGTTTCGGTACCCGTTGATGACAACAGTCGAGCTCGAAAACGGATTTTGAAAGCCCGGGCGATCGATTTTCAACTGCGGTGGTTCTATTTCGTATTGAACCCATAGCGCAAGAAGAAAGTCAGGTTCTCAGTATTGAAAGCTAATGGATATACAATCAATTCATCTTCAGTTTAAGGAGGGGTATCATGAAGAAAACATTGCTAGTAATGCTTGCTCTGGTGATTTTGGGAGGCTTTGCCTTTGGAGCAAAATACGTTGTCGGAACGAGCGCTGACTTTCCGCCTTTCGAGTCTGTGGAAAACGGGGTGTTTGTAGGCTTCGACATCGACCTAATCAACGCTATTGCAGAGGAGATGGGCTTTGAAGTCGAGATCAGAGATATGAGCTTTGATTCACTTATTGCCGCGCTCGTGTCGGGAAACCTCGATATCGTTATCTCCGGAATGACTATTACAGATGAAAGAGAAGAGGTTGTCTCTTTCTCGAAGCCATACTGGACAGCAGATCAGAGCGTAGTCGTTCGAGAAGACAGCGAAATGAGCGTCACTGTGTTGTTTGGCAAACACAACATAGGGGTACAGACAGGTACGACCGGAGACATCTGGGTAGAGGAAAATCTTGTTGAAACGAAGATCCTCACAGGCGATTTCAAGAGGTACGATACTTACGTTCTCGCCATGACTGACCTTGTAAACAGGAATGTGGATGCGATAGTCCTGGACGCACCGGTTGCTGAAAGCTTCGCTGAGGTCAGACCAGTGAAAATCGTGGCTATAATCAAGACTTACGAGGATTACGGAATAGCAGTAAACAAGGCTAACAAGGAGCTTCTTGAGCTTATCAACGAAGGGATTTCCAGGCTCGAAGAATCCGGAAAACTGAACGAACTTAATCTAAAGCACTTCTGATTGAAGGGCGGAGGTAGCCATAGATAAACTCGGATTAATAGTCGATTCTTTGCCCGCACTTCTGAGAGGATTGTGGGTAACACTTCAAATAACGTTTCTAACTCTGGGGTTGGGCCTGATTCTGGCCCTCCCCATTTCTTTTGGTCAAGTGTACGGCAATAAATGGCTTAAGGTATTCATCGCGGTCTACGAAAAGGTTCTGCGGAGCATCCCTGAACTTGTGATCCTCTTTCTCATATTCTACGGATTTCCTAGAATTGGAATAAGATTCTCTCCCTTTGCCGCGGTCGTAATCGGGCTTGGCTTCCGATCATCTGCCTATCAGTCCCAGATCTTCAGGGGAGCTATAAACTCCGTAAGTTCTACTCAGATGAGAGCTGCGAGATCATTGGGAATGACCAATTTTAATGGATTCATCAATGTCGTACTTCCCCAGGCTGTGAGGATCGCTCTTCCACCCTGGACAAACGAGTTCACCATCGTACTGAAGGACTCCTCGCTGGCATACGCTCTAGGAGTTACAGAGCTTCTCCGTCAGGGAGGATACATTATTGCCACGAAGTATGAGCCCATGTTGATCTACCTCACAGTGGCCGCAATGTACTTCGTCGTTACGATCGTTATTAACAAGAGTTTGGGAAGCGTGGAAAAACGCCTTGCAGTACCCGGATTCGATATAAAGGAGACGGTAAGATGACCAACGATAAAGTCGTGCTAAGAGTCGAGAACCTGAAGAAATCCTTTGGCGATAATGAAGTCCTTAAGGGTGTATCTTTCGAAATGAAAGAGGGAGAGACCAAAGTGATAATCGGCCCGAGCGGAACCGGAAAGAGCACTCTCCTGGCCTGTATCAACATGCTAGTCTCTCCAAACGACGGCAGAATTTGGCTTGAAAATGAAGAGATCACTTCTGCAAAGAACATAAACAAGATTCGTCAGGAGATAGGGTTTGTGTTCCAGGATTTCGGCTTGTTCAATCATCTTACAGCTCTCAGAAACGTTATGGTCGGCCTGACAAAAGTCAAGAAGATGGAAAAGAGCGCAGCAAAGGACCTTGCAATGGAGGAGCTGAAAAGAGTTGGGCTCGAGAAGGAAGCGAAGTTGTATCCTGCTCAGCTCTCTGGCGGTCAGAAGCAGAGAGTCGGGATAGCACGTGCGCTTGCCATGCAACCGAAGATTATCCTCTTCGACGAACCGACTTCTGCACTCGATCCAGAACTGATCGGCGAGGTCCTCTCAGTCATGAAGAATCTGGCTGAAAGCGGCATGACGATGCTGGTAGTCACTCACGAAATGGGATTTGCCAGAACCGTTTCGGACGAGATCATCTTCATGGAGCACGGTCACATAGTCGAGCAGAGTTCTCCGGAAGAGATGTTCAAGAACCCCAAGAACCCTCGCACAAAGGAATTCCTCTTTAAGCTCAACGAGCTGTACGGGGAGTGAATGAATTGGAGAGAATCTGGAAGATCGTTGTCAACCACTGGCCAAAACTCCTTGAAGGGCTCGGCGTAACGCTGGAAATGACTCTTATAGCCGTGGTCATAGGCTTTGTAATTGGGGTGATTCTTGCAATCGCAAGAGTATATGGAAACAAGTTCTTCTATGCTATTTCTACGGCGATTATTGAAGTGATCAGGGGAACTCCGCTGCTTGTTCAGCTGTTTATTCTGTACTACGGCCTTCCGCCCCTTGGAATGAACCTAACGCCTTTCACCGCGGCGATAATCGGTTTCGCAATAAACAGCGGATGTTATCAAGCAGAGTATTTGCGAGGCTCTATTCAGTCCATTGCGGGGAACCAGATGAAAGCCGCAAGATCCCTTGGAATGACAAAGTGGCAGGCGATAATGCAGATTATTATGCCCCAAGCGTTTAGAAGAGTTATCCCGGCGTGGACAAATGAGTTCATATACCTCCTGAAATACACCTCTCTAGCCTATATAGTTGGAGCACCGGAACTTATGGCCCAGGCAAAGTTCATAGCTTCTAGAAACTTCCAGTTTTTCGAAGTCTATCTCGTGGTTGGCGTTATTTATCTCGTTGTGGTTCTCTTCTTCACAAAGCTTTTCAGCATACTCGAGAAGAAGGTCGAAATTCCGGGCCTCGAGTGGGTTAGATAGAGCGATTGTGGTAAGTCTTTTTCTGATGGAGACTGCCTGATGATGAAAGATCGAACATACTCTTCAATTTTGATAACTCTCTCTGGAGGTGGGTAGGTGCAAATCGATGGAGAACATTTGACACTCTCTGGTCTCTACAATGTAGCATTCGGAAATGAGTTCTGCTCAATCAATGAACTCTCTGCCAAACTCCTCGATGAAAGAAGAGAATCTCTGGAAACGAATAGCATGAAGAAGACGATTTACGGCGTGAATACGGGATTTGGAGTTATGGCCGATCATCGGATCTCCCCGGAAGACCTGGACGCACTGCAGAGAAATATCGTTCTCTCTCACGCGGCCGGAGTGGGCGAACCACTGAAAGAAGAACATGTCAGAGCGATAATGTTGGTTAGAGCCAATTCACTCCTGAAGGGCTATTCAGGAGTTAGAAAGTGTGTGGTTCAGAGAATTCTCGATCTGCTAAATAATGGAATCGTACCGATTGTCCCGGCAAAGGGTTCCGTTGGAGCGAGCGGCGATCTTGCCCCTTTGGCACATATAGCGATGACGCTTATTGGTGAGGGGGACTGCCTCGTTGACGGAAAGCTCGTTTCTTCCTCGCAGGCTCTTGCCAGCAAATGCCTTGAACCGCTTGTTTTGAAGGCCAAAGAAGGCCTCAGCCTTCTGAATGGAACCGCCCTGATGGCCGGATTGGCCGGGTGCTCAACCTATACTGCGTCGAGGCTACTCGATCAAGCTATCCTTGTAGCTGCGATGTCCGTCGATGCGCTGATGGGCAGTACCTCTCCATTTGACGAGAGAGTTCACAAAGCAAGACCTCATCGCGGTCAGACATATGTTGCGAAAAAGCTTAGAGAGTCTCTCGAGGGAAGTGAGATAAGGACTTCTCATCTCGATTGCGATAGAGTTCAGGACGCATACACGCTCAGGACTATCCCTCAGGTTTACGGAGCGGTGAAGGATACCATCGAATACGCAGAAACCGTCCTTGAGACCGAGATCAACTCGGCGACCGATAATCCTTTGATATTCGAAAACGGGGACGCGATTTCCGGAGGCAACTTCCACGGGGAGCCCGTAGCTCTAGTGGCAGACTTCCTCTCAATAGCTCTTACAGACCTCGGTAATATGATTGAGAGAAGAATAGACAGACTCGTAAATCCAAAGCTAAATGATCTGCCCGCCTTTCTGACAAACGGAGAAGAAGGTCTCAATTCCGGATACATGATCTGGCAGTACACGGCTGCGGCACTGGCTTCAGAGAACAAGACCCTTGCGCATCCGGCCTCTGCCGACTCGATTCCCACATCCGGCTTCCAGGAAGACCATGTGAGCATGGGAGCCTGGGGAGCAAGAAAACTCTGGTCGATACTGGACAACGTTGCGACCCTTATCTCTATTGAGGCGCTTCTCGCATTCAGAGCTCTGTCGTTTCGACATCCCAGGAAGTCCGGTTCTGTTATAGAGCAGCTGTTTGAAGAGATTGCAGGCATCGTTCCCGATCACAGAGAGGATCGTTATTTTGGAACGGAGTTTTCAAGTGTAAGAGAACTTCTATTTAAGAGGGCCGGTCTATAAGTAGATTGGTTTTCATAGAAGGAATTATCGATGAAAAGTTTTAATTGCACGCTAATTCCAGAAAAAAGAGGACGGATAATCGTCCTCTCGTGGAATTCTTGGTGCCGGGGGCGGGACTTGAACCCGCACAGGCGGTATGCCCACATGAACCTGAATCATGCGTGTCTGCCAATTTCACCACCCCGGCATCGCACAAATAGTAGTTTATCATTCGCTGTGAGAGGTGTCAAGAGTCAATGAAGGAAGAGACTGCTCAGTCAATTATACGTTTGTTTGCACTGGTTATCTTTGCATGTTTCTTTCCAACTATGCTTACTGCTTCGTACGATAATAGAGGAGTCGTTGCCCTCTTTCTGAACGACCCGGCATATGAAGCCAAGCTATCACCGATAGAGCGTTCGCTTGCGGAACAGGGTATCAGGTACAGGATCTTCAAGATATTCAACGATGAGCTTCCCGAAGATGAAAACGAATACGCAGGCGTTATTATTGCAGGCGGCGATTCAATGAGGAACTACATCGACTGGAACAATAAGGTCTATCAGGGCGGAGAAATAATACTGAGGGGCGAAGTCCCGATACTTGGTATTTGTCTGGGTCATCAGATAGTCTCGAGAGTGTACGGTTCCGTTCTATATTACAGTGAGGAGCGCCGCTGGCACGAAGTAAGTTTTGTGAAAGAGGACAGGGTTCTCGAGGGCTTTGACGGAAGCCTTCTCGTATGGGAGAATCATGCCTACGCCGTCGCCTCGATTCCAGATCAATTCGAACTCTTTGCTAGGGGGAACGTAACCCCTATTCAAATGATCAAACACAAAGAAAAGGAGATCTACAGCGTTCAATTTCATCCGGAAACCCAGGCAGGTTTCCTCGGTAACCCGCCAGGCTGGAAGCTCATAAAGAACTTTGCAGAACTGGCAAAAGCCACTATCGAAGACCCGCCGCTGCCGACGGATAGAAGAAGAGTATTCCCCTACTGACCTTTCGACGATTGGCAAGTCCTTAATGGTCAAATGAATTCCGTTTTGTCCGGCCAGAGATTTTGCAAATGGGGAGGAGTGCGGAGAGATGGAGATAAGAGAAGTCAATCCCTAATCACTCTCCGGGAGAGTTGTAAGGTATGAGTATTCAAGTGATAGATACTTTGACCTTTCAATAGAACGTAAAGCGGCATATGGACGATTCAAACCTCCGTTAAGAGATTTTCAGCCCAATACATAAAAGGCTTTGCCCACAATATAAAAGAACCATTCAAGGCGTCGCCCATTGTTTAAGCGCTCACGAAAACGGTAAGGAGCTGGGGCTTTTGCTCTTTCCGAGAATGGAACGATTCTCTCCGTATCTGGGACATCCTTGTCTGGAAGGAGTATAGACGGACAGGCGTTGGCACGGAACTTATGAATACCGCAAAATAGAAGAAAAGGGATTGAGACGTCTAGTACTGGAAACTCAAAGCAGCAACTTTCCCGCGATCTCTTTCTACCTCAAGTATGGATTCGAGCTGACCGGGTTCGACACTGCCTGCTACACAAATAGAGATATCGAGAACCACGAGTTCCGCATGGAATTCCACTATCTTCTTCATATAGGGCTAGCGTCCTAGAGAGTCTTCTCGCTTCTGGTCTTGTCTGCAGTTGTCGGGATTGGTCGCACCTCGCATCATGTATGTAAATCTCTCAGCAGCCCTTCATCAGCCGCTAATTATTGTCGATACGATGAATGCACAGTAGATAATCATCAGCAGAACACCTTTTGGCCTGTCAAGTCTTTTTGTTCTGAGCAGAAGCAACGGCAGAACTATGGAGAGTCCCAGTGCAAAAGAGATTTCGACAACGAGAGACCTGTGGGCCAATATAGGCGATATCGTTGCCGAAACTCCCAGAACAAGAAGCAAGTTGAAGATATTCGATCCCACCACATTTCCTATGGCGAGATCACTGCGGTTCTTCTTCCCCGCCGCAACAGTGGTTACAAGCTCCGGAAGAGACGTCCCAAAGGCAACAATAGTCGTTCCTATAACCATATCGCTGACTCCGAAAACGCGAGCTATCGACGATCCCCCGTTAACCACAAGATTACCTCCGATAATTACACCGGCCGTTCCCCCGATAGTTGCCAGCCAGGCAAGTACCGGATACTTCTCAAAGAGCTCTATGTCTCTCTTTCCTTCTACTTCAACAATGTCGGAGATCTTTCTGTCTCTCTTCGCCATTGCGAACACATACATCATAAAGATGACAAAGAAAGTAGTCAACACTATTCCGTCGCTTCGCTGAAGACCGTTGCCATTTCCAAGTATCAATGCTCCGCTTGCAACAGTGATCAATATCACAAATGGTATTTCATAGCTCATAGTTGTCTTGCTTACGCCAAGAGGCGTCAAGAAAGCCGCGACTCCGAGGATTAGCGCCATGTTGGCGATATTAGATCCGAGAACGTTACCGAGAGCGATTCCGGAGCCCTTGACGGCTGCCTGAACGCTCACCGCAAGCTCCGGTGCGGAAGTTCCTAGAGCGACAATGGTCAGTCCGATAAGCAATTCAGAAATCCCGAGATTCTTGGCAATCGCCACAGATCCATCTATAAGAAAATCGGCTCCCTTGATCAGCAAAATAAAACCTGCGGCTAGCATCAGTAGGGCTATAAACAACGGCCACACCTCCACGAAAAGCAGCGGCATCCGTCGCCGCAACAAGACCATTATATTCAGTTTCGGTGAAGGAAAGGTTCTTACTTTATGACAGCGAGTTCCTTCCCGATCATCTCGAACTTTGAAACCGCAAAATCGAGATCCTTTCTTGAGTGAGCGGCACTTATCATGACTCTTATTCTTGCCTTTCCTTTCGGGACAGTAGGAAAACCGATAGAACTTGCGAATATCCCTTCTTCAAAGAGCCTCCTGGAAAACGCTGCGGAAAGCTTTGCATCGTAGAGCATCACAGGAGTTATGGGTGTCTCGGTATGCCCCGTATCAAACCCCAACGCTTTCAGCTGGTCCTTGAAGTAATCCGCGTTATTCCAGAGAGTCCTGACCAACTCATCGGATGAAGAGAGTTTCCTGACGGCCGCTATTGCCGCAGCGGTTTCGGCCGGAGAGAGGGATGAACTGAAGAGAAACGGGCGCGCCTTCTGCTTCAGGTAATCGATCAGAGTCTTCTTGCCAGCAACGAATCCTCCGACTATACCAAAGGCCTTAGAAAGAGTTCCGACTTCAATATCCACGCTTTCATGCAATCCGAAGTGGTCGACTATTCCTCTCCCGTGGCTCCCAAGGACGCCTTCGCCGTGAGCATCGTCAACCATCAGAATCGCACCGTATTTGTTCGTCTTTTCGACGATTGCAGGCAGCGGAGCAAGATCACCGTCCATCGAAAAGACGCCGTCAGTTATTACTAGCTTTCTCCTTGCCCCATCGGACTCGGCCTTTTTCAGTTGAGTCTCCAGATCATTTACATCTTTATGCTTCCATACATATCTTTTGGCCTTTGCAAGCCTTACTCCATCGATTATGCTGGCGTGGTTAAGTTCGTCAGAGAGAATCGCATCTTCTTCGGATACGATCGGGGCAATCACCGCCTGGTTTGCATTAAAACCGGATTGGACGACTAGTGTAGATTCAACTCTCTTGAAAGCCGCAAGCTCCTTTTCAAGGTCATTGTGCAATTGAAGTGTCCCGGCGATCGATCTTACAGCTCCAGGCCCGACACCCCATTTTCTGACACCGTCGATCGCGGCTTCCTTAAGCTCTTCATCAAAACATAGCCCGAGATAGTTGTTTGAGCACATGTTGAGGACCTTTTTCCCCTCGATATTCAGCCAGGCGCCCTGGGGAGATTCCAGTGTTCTGATCTTCACCAGCAAACCCTTTTCTTCTAGCTCTTCCATCTCCTGCTTGAGTACATTAAAGTCAAACATCTAAACACCTCCGTAAAACCAATCAGAATTCGAGGACAACTTTTCCAGAAATTCCCTTCTTCATCGCGTCGAATCCCTCTTCGAATCTCTCAGCTGGAAGAATATGTGTGACAACCGGAGAAAGGTCGATCCTCTTGTTCTTGAGCAATTGAGTCGCCACCTGCCAGGTCTCAAACATCTTTCTTCCTGTTATGCCGTACATAGTTAAGCCCTTGAAAGTGAACAGGCCGTTTATATCAAATGACACATCACCTGGAAAGACCCCTAGCAGCGAGACAACGCCTCCGTTCGTAAGACTTCGAAGTCCCTGCTCAAAGGCGGTTGAATTGCCGGACATCTCCAGAAAAACATCTGCTCCGTTTTCTTCGGTTATCGACCTGACTCTCGAAGGGACGTCTTCCTTTGTGGGATCGATTATTGTGTCCGCTCCCATCTTTCTTGCCAGGCCCTTTCTAAACTCTTTTATCTCCGTCACAATAACCTGTGCCGCTCCGGAAACCTTCGCCACTGCAACTGCCATAACGCCTATCGGTCCGGCACCGGTGATCAAGACATTCTTTCCAGTGAGATCCGTTACCAGCGCAGTGTGGATTGCGTTTCCAAATGGTTCCATAATCGATGCATACTCCAGAGGAATCGAAGGATCGACTTTCCACAAAACCACTTCCGGTACCCTAACATATTCAGCGAATACCCCATCTCTATGAACACCGAGGATCTCCATGTCTTTGCAGATATGCATCTTCCCGGTCTTGCATTGAAGACATTTCTGGCAAGGAATATGGGTTTCCGAGACTACAGAATCCCCGACAGAAACTGATGAGACCTCTCCGCCAATGTCTACGACCTCTCCGGTAAATTCATGCCCTCCTATCTGAGGCGGCCTGATTCTCTCCTGCGACCATTTGTCCCAGTCGTAAATATGAAGATCGGTCCCGCAAATGGAAGCGCGCTTGACCTTCACAAGTACGTCGTGCGGACCGAGTTCACGCGGGACCGGAACCCTTTTCAGCGTCAGGCCCGGCTCCCGCCTTTCCTTCAATATTGCAACCATAGTATCCGATTCCAACAAAATTCCCTCCTTTCATTCAAAACTCTACATTCCAATTGTAAGTTAAGGTTTGGGTTTCAGAAAACTCACCGCCGGTCATCTAAAACCAATTGATGATGTTGACGGCGCTCGACTTGTTTAATCCTTCTTATAGCTTACCGAATAGAAAACATGAGAGAACATGGCTTCCACATGAAGAGGCCGGACAAAAACACAAAGGACAATAGACCGATCATTATCATAGTGAACTCTGTTCAGGGACTGTTGAAACTATTTGCCGGCAGTCTTCAAAAAAAGAGTACGGAACAATCTCTCCCAATTCTTTATCTTACTCGATTCATAACAAAAACGTTAGTGATCTGTGACTGCTTGTCTTTGGTTTCCAGATAGATAGAAACCGATTATCAGGTTTCTTCGCTCCAATTGACCAATAAAGGCGTTTTTTGAGAAGAGGCCATTATTACTTCACATGGTATTATCATTTCGAGTAGTGCAGTGTTATGTTTTATTTTAATCTAATGAGTATTACATGCCCTACTCTGTCCTGAGTTAGTGATCGGGTACCGGTTTGTGATGAAGCCCACTGCTGCAGTCTTGATTCGCACCCATTTGTTACTCTCATTCTGCATAGCTGACAAGTCTAATATGTTAATGCTTAAGCTGTGCTTTGAGTAACTATTGATTATTCTGGGGTAGCTTCGGCTCTAGACGATCATAATTGTGGAGGTGAGGCAAGTGAAGAAAATTCTCGTTCTAGCCGTAGTTCTGCTTCTGGGATTTGTGTTGTTTGCAGTTGACCCGATCGTTATTGGCGTCTTCGAACCTATGACTGGGCCTTACGCAGCCGGAGGCCAGCTTACCATGGAAGGCGTTACTCTCGCCGCCGAGCAGGTAAAAGAAGTTCTTGGCCGACCGATCGAGCTGGTTCTTGTCGACAACAAGAGTGAGAAGGTGGAAGCATCAAACGCCGTCTCAAGGCTGATCCAGTTCAACAAGGCATCGGTAATCATCGGTAGTTACGGAAGTGCCGTTGCAATACCCGGCAGTGAAGTGGCAAATGCTGCAAAGGTACCGATGATAGGATGTTCACCGACCAACCCGCTGGTTACTTTAGGGAAGCCTTATGTTTTTAGGGTCTGTTTCATTGACCCATTCCAGGGAAGCGTAATGGCGAAATTCGCTGTTGATGAACTCAACGCGAAGACGGCTGTGATCATTCAGGACATCGCTTCAGACTATTCGGTTGGACTCTCGCACTACTTCCAGAATTCCTTCAAGGCACTTACTGGAGACAACAAATCGATCAGCGGTGTCATCTCTTATCAGACGGGTGACCAGGACTTCACTGCTCAACTGGCATACGCCCAGGGTAAAAACCCAGATGTAATCTTCATACCTGCTGCTTCTTATGGAGAGGCGGCGCTCATCATTAAGCAGGCTCGCGAACTGGGAATTGAGTCTCAGTTCTTGGGCGGAGATACTTGGGAAGTCCCCGAATTCCTGCAGGTTGGCGGTGCAGCCGTCGAAGGCAGCTACTTCAGCACACACTTCGACGTAGCAGTAGCACCGACGCCAAAAGCCGCCGAGTTTATAGAAGCTTTCAAGGCCAAGTACGGAGTCGAACCGAGCGCCTTTTCCGCTCTGGGATACGATGCGTTCATGCTGGCTGTAGACGCTATTATCAGGGCGAATTCGGCTGTTCCTGAGGATATTAAGAACGCTCTGAGCGCAACTGTGAATTTCGAAGGAGTGACGGGGTACATAACAATAGACGAGAACGGCGACGCGGTTAAGGATGCGATTGTTAGAAAAGTCGAGGATGGAGTCTTCAAGTTTGTAAGTGTTGTAAAACCAGTCCAATAGATGAGGCCAAGACATTGATTTTCCAGGTATCGGAGGTATCGGACGCAGGCCAATGCCTGCGTCCTTACTAAGGGCGGCAGCTAAGCTAAAGGTGGTGGCAGGATGAGCTCTAGCGTTTTTTTGCAGCACCTTGTTAACGGAATCTCATTGGGTTTCATATTCGGACTTATAGCTATCGGCTACACTCTCGTCTATGGAGTAGTCAAGCTCGTTAACTTTGCTCACGGAGATGTATTCATGATGGCTACCTTCTTTGTCTTCTACGGCTTCACTTTGTTCATGATGCCCTGGTGGCTGGCGGTTCTGTTCGGTATAATCGCGACTATCTTGCTGGGAGTCGGGATAGAGCGTGTTGCATATAGACCATTGAGAGACGCACCAAGAATCTCATCGCTCTGTGCTGCAATAGGTATGTCCTTTCTTCTCCAGAACATTGCCACGGTTGTCTTCGGCGGAAGGCAGAAGGCCTTCTATGTGCCTCCATCACTGACCAGGACATTCATTATTGGTGGAGTCAGAATTCAGGCGATAACCATAACTACTATTGTGGTTTCAATAGTAGTACTCCTTCTGCTAACATTTCTGGTCAAGCGTACGAAAATGGGATTGGCTATGAGAGCCCTATCTGTAGACTTCGAGACAGCCAAGCTAATGGGAATAAACGTAGACAGAACAATCGCATTCACATTTGCGATAGGTTCGGCACTCGCGGCACTTAGTGCAATTCTCTGGGCTCTCAGATACCCACAGATATGGCCTTTCATGGGAGTCTTCCCTGGCTGGAGGGCCTTCACTGCAGCGATAATCGGAGGAATTGGAAGTATTGTGGGTGCTCTTGTCGGTGGATTAATGCTTGGCATGGTTACGATTCTGCTGGTCGCCTTTTTCCCCGAGGCGGCAGGTTACAGAGACGCTATAATCTTCGTTCTTCTCGTCATGATTCTTCTTGTGAAGCCAACGGGTTTGTTCGGCGAGAAGACAAGTAGGTGAGTTATATGGATCGCAGAATGAAGTTGGTCTTAACCATAGTTAGTCTTCTGATCTTCATTATGTTGCTCTGGCTTGCCGAGAACTATATCGATGCTTTCATCAAGAGAATCTTGAATGTTGCGGCTATCTACGTGATACTGGGAGTCAGTCTCAACCTTATAAACGGCTTTACCGGTCAGTTCTCTTTGGGCCACGCGGGTTTCATGGCTCTTGGCGCATACGCCTCGGCGTTACTGTACATGTCGCCATCTCTAAAGGCAATGAACTTCTTCATACAACCGATAATATGGCCGTTAAGCGAAATAGAGATTCCCTTCTTCTTTGCACTACTTGTTGGCGGTGCTGTTGCGGCCATTGCGGGCTTCGCTGTTGGAGCTCCGTGCCTTCGAGTCGGAGGAGATTATCTTGCCATAGTAACCTATGGCTTTGCAGAGATAATTCGCGTAATACTCAACAACCTCCAGAGTGTTACTAACGGACCACTGGGCCTGAAAGGACTTCCCACCTATACAAATCTTTACTGGAGCTGGGGTTGGGCATTGTTCACGATCTTCTTCATAAAGAAGCTGGTGGACAGTAGCTACGGTCGAGCGCTGAAGTCAATAAGAGAGGATGAAGTTGCGGCGGAAGCAATGGGAGTGAATCTCTTCAAACACAAAACTATGGCCTTCGTCATCGGCGCTTTCTTCGCTGGAATTGGAGGCGGACTACTCGGCAGTCTGCTGATGACAATCGATCCGAATTCTTTCAACATCTCCTTGACCTTTCAAATTGTTATGATTGTCCTTCTAGGAGGGCTTGGAAGCATAACCGGAAGTGTTGTGATGGGCATTTCGGTTGCCTTCTTGATGGAACTGCTCAGGTTCGTGGAATCGCCCATGACGATATTTGGCTTCACGATACCCGGGATTTCCGGCATGAGGATGCTGATCTTTGCTCTGATCCTCGTAATTACTGTGATCTTCTTCAGAAGAGGCCTTTTTGGCCACAAAGAGTTCACATGGGAATGGATATTCAGATCAAGAGGGAGGAATGCAGATGAGTCTGCTTAAACTTGAACAAGTAACTAAGAGATTCGGCGGACTCACTGCGGTCTCGGATTTCAATCTCGATCTTCAGGAGGGAGAGCTGGTAGGACTTATAGGACCTAATGGAGCCGGCAAGACAACTGTGTTCAATCTAATAACAAATACATATTACGTAAGCGAAGGCAGGATTCTCCTCGACGGAAAAGACATCACCGGAATGAAGACAGATAGAATCACCGCAGCCGGTATCGCTAGAACATTCCAAAACATCCGCCTCTTCGGAGAGCTGACAGTTCTGGAGAATGTGCTTACGGCCTGCCACCTGCGCCTGAAGTCCTCTGTTATTTCTGCCGTCTTTGGGCTGCCGGGATACAGGAGTGAAGAAGTGCAGATGCACGGCAAGGCAAGAGCCCTGCTCAAGACACTTGGCCTAGACAAGTATGAGCGAGACCTGGCCGGATCTCTTCCCTACGGCCTTCAGAGAAAACTCGAAATTGCCAGAGCTCTAGCGACGCAACCGAGAGTGTTATTGCTGGACGAGCCGGCCGCGGGGATGAACCCGGAAGAGACGCTTGCCCTGGCGGCTCTGATCCTTAGAATTCGAAAGGACTTTCAGCAGACGATTCTGTTGATTGAACACGACATGAGCCTTGTCATGACCATATGCGAGCGGATTATCGTCCTTGATCACGGCGTCACTATCGCAAAGGGGCTTCCAGAGGAAATTCAGAACAATCCTGATGTAATAACCGCCTATCTCGGAACGGGTGATTTGTATGCTTAGGGTAGAGAACTTAAACGTGTATTACGGAGGCATCCATGCTCTGAAGGGAATCTCTTTCAACGTTGAGGAAGGGAAGATCGTCGCGCTTATCGGTGCGAACGGGGCCGGAAAATCGACAACTCTGAGAAGCATCTGCGGCCTCAAGAAAGTGAAAGATGGCGAGATAGTCTTCAAGTCAAGGAGTATTACAAACAAGTCCACAAATGAAATCGTGAGGGCAGGAATGACTCTGGTCCCTGAGGGAAGAAGAATCTTTCCGAACCTCACGGTGATCGAGAACCTTATGCTTGGGGCATTTCAAAGAAAAGACTCTGAAGAAATCGAAAGGGATCTTGAATGGGTGAACACTCTCTTTCCAATACTGAGAGAGAGAAAGGATCAAAAGGGCGGAACTCTCTCGGGTGGTGAGCAGCAGATGCTTGCCATAGGCAGGGCGCTGATGTCTAGACCGGATCTTCTTATGCTCGACGAGCCATCGCTTGGACTCGCTCCAGTAATAGTCGGCGAAGTATTCAAGGTAATTCGAAAAGTTCACGAAGAGGGTAAGACGATTCTCCTGATCGAGCAGAATGCCCTCGGTGCACTGAAGCTGGCCGATTATGCCTACGTACTTGAAACGGGACGGGTCGTCCTTGAAGGGAAAGGAGAGGAATTGCTTAACAACGACCTTGTGAAAAAATCATACCTTGGAGGTTAGTAAAGCTTGTATTCGACAACTAACACTCTTTCGGAAGATGTCCGGCATACGATCAGTTGTGAGAGATCGATTAGACAACCCGAGGAAACGAAATGCTCGTAGCCGAGCTGAAGTTTAGAAGCGAGAAACTAACAACAGCTGCTTAAGAACAAGGGAGTCCTTTATCAGGCAGATCGAATACAGAGCACAGATAACTTTGGGCCGCACTCCAGCCAACCCGTATTCACCGCCGAGCTCTTCACGCTTTCTCAAAACGGACAGTAAGTGAGTATCGCCATTTCTAGAACTCAACGCAACAGCAATGCCTTGAATTCATCTTCCCGGGCAAGTGGCCGCATCATAGGCGAAAACCTTCACTGCCTCGTGAAATTCTCCTTATCCCGACTTTGCAAGCGGGCAGCGTGCGGTGCTAAGCAGATCTTGAAACACAATAAGCATTTGAATTTCTTGAATAAGGAGTCAATATTTGGAAAGTTGCCGCTCTGGAATGTAATTTCTGAAAAGTTCCTTGACTTCTGAGAGAGAGTTGCACTTCATGTATTCACTTCTGAGATTCGATGCATGCCTTATGTTCCGTGTGTAACCGGCAAATGATTTCCTAAGATCTCTGACGGCTTGTTCTTCACCAACCGCCTCGGCCAGCCTTCCGAAGTGTATAAGAAAGTAATTGAGTCTTTCGGGAAGCGTGAGATTATCGTATGAGCCAAACTCAATGAGGTCTCTCGCCTGTCTGAAGATCCAGGGATTGCCGATCGCTCCTCTCGCAACGACAACGCCATCTACCGAATACTGTCTCAAAGCCTTTGCGATCGCCTCAGGGCTATACATATCGCCAGAACCGTAAGAGAGAATGCCTTCCGAATGAAGAATCTGGGTGATACGCTCGATCTCTTCCCAATTCGCTGCCCCCGAATAGCCTTGCGATACGGTTCTGCCGTGAATGAAGACCGCTTTGGGTTTTGCTTTCAATATCGGGTAGATGATCGCTTCCGTTTCGATGTTTTCGATGCCGAGTCTTATCTTGACTGAAACAGGAATATCGATCGTCTCTTTCAGTGCGACAATCATCTTAGCGATTTTTTCAGGTGTTCTTAGCAAGGCGCTCCCTGCGCCTCTTCTCGTTACTTTTCTTACAGGACAGCCGGCGTTAATATCGATCCAGGTCGCTATGCCGTTAAGCCGGGCGGCTGCCTTCGCCATTCTCGATACGCATGAACCAAAGAGCTGTATTCTCGTAGGGGCTGACGGGATTATCTCGTCTGTTTTTCCCGATCCCCTTAGGACACCTTCTACGCTAATCATCTCACTGAAAACAAAATCCGCTCCCCATTCGAGCGAAAGCTGCCTCATTACCTCATCCGTATATCCAGCCATGGGAGAGAGACCGATTTGCTTATCCATAGTAAGTCGTTACCTCGTCCAGAATTGAATCGGGAACCAACCCTTCAATCGACTTGCCTTCCACAATCTTCTTCCGAATCTCAGTCGATGATAAGTCGAAACGAGGTGCGTCCAGCCAGACAACTTTCTCGACGGAGGGCAAGTCCACACTGCCTTCACTTCTCGGATAAACCACTATTGTCGCTTCGTTCAGTAGAGCTTTGTATTCATACCAACTCTCCAGAGTAACTAAGCTGTCCTCGCCGATAACGAGAAACGGTTTGCAGCCATGAACCTCTGCGAAGTGCCTGACCGTGAAGAGTGAATAAGAGATTCCTCCCCTTTCTCTTTCATAATCAGACACACACGCTTGCTCGACTTCACAGAAAACCTTCTTGAGCCAAGATCTTCTCAGGTCGTATGGTGCAACCGTACTGGAAACTTTGTGAGGAGGAATGTACGCTGGAATAACATAAAGCTTCTCAAGCCGTAGTTTCTCGATCGCCCGAGTCGCTACAGCCACATGTCCCATATGAACCGGGTCGAAAGAACCTCCGAAGATGCCTATCTTAATCTTTGAACACATATTCTTTGTCATCAATAACTACAGTGTCTCCTTCCTCAATCCCCGCATTCCTAAGTTTTGAAGAGAGTCCTCCCTTTTCCAGCTTGTCCATTATGAAACGGTCCCTGTATTTGAAAGCTCTGATTTTTCTCGTGTAGAAATCAACGGCCGGTCCAAGAACAACATATCTGCCTTCAGAATCTTTCTCAACTCTGAAGTCTTCCGGATAGGGAGCGGTAAGCACAACCGGTTCGACCTGGGGCAATGGAAGCTCTTCTTCAACCTTCATCGACGACAAGTAGGAATGATCGCTTTCAACGTTTTTCCAGATCGTCTCTTTCAACGCATTGACTCCCTCGCGAGTAGCAGCCGAGATTGGAATAATATCTTTGCCGATCTTCTTCCTGAATATCTCCAGCTTGTTTTCACGTTCTTCTTGAGGAAGAAGATCGCACTTGTTTGCAACTACTATCTCGGGCTTATCGGCCAGCTCCTTCTTGTAGAATTCAAGCTCGTACCGAATATCGTCATAATCCTGAAGGAAGTCTCTTCCCTCGCTCTCAGAGATGTCCAGGAGATGAACTATAGTCTTGCATCTCTCAATGTGCCTCAAAAAGCTGTGGCCGAGACCGACACCCTGATGTGCTCCTTTGATTAAACCCGGAACGTCTGCCACTATGTATCCCTGTTCGTCATTTGCCATGACAACTCCGAGATTGGGCGAGAGGGTTGTAAAGTGATAATTTGCTATCTTCGGTCTAGCATTCGACATAACGGAAATGAGCGTCGATTTTCCGACGTTTGGGAACCCGACCAGTGCAACATCAGCCAGAATCTTCAGCTCCAGCCGAACAAAGAGTTCCTCTCCAGGTTCACCGTTTTCTGCTGCCTTGGGCGCCTGATTCGTTGAAGAGACGAACCTCGCATTGCCCCTTCCACCCTTTCCGCCTCTGGCAATCGCAACGATTTGACCGGGATTGCAAAGGTCGGCAATGATCTCTCCACTCTCCGCGTCATATGCAATCGTCCCAACGGGCACTCTTATAACCAGATCCTTTCCCTTCTTTCCGGCCATATTTGAACCGTGACCGCTCTCCCCGCTTTGAGCGATGAATTTCTTCTTGCGTTTGAATTCATAGAGCGTGTTTATTGAATTGGTCGATCTGAGAAAGACATGGCCACCCCTGCCGCCATCGCCGCCGTCAGGACCTCCAAAGGGTATGTACTTCTCTCTTCTGAAGGAAACTGAACCATTTCCTCCATCTCCTGCCTTAACGTATATGCGCCCCGTGTCAACGAGACTTTCCTGATCGTTAGCTAGCACTGGAACACCTCCGCCGTATCTCCATTATGTTATAATAACATTGTTATTGAAAGGAGGAAAGTAGAAGTGGATCACGTTGTCAACGTCGGTTTCGAGTCCTTTGTTGTAAGGGATAGGATTCTCGCCGTTCTTCCTATCGAAAGCTCAGCTGTTCGTCGTCTTAAGCAGCTCGGCATGGAGACAGGCAAGATCGTCAACCTGACTTTCGGAAAGAGAACGAAGGCCGTATTGATAACAGACAGCGGTCACGTAATTTTCTCCTTTCTTCCGCCAAAGAGAATTATAGAAAAACTCTTCAATAATTAGGAGGCTTTATGGACATAAACATGGCACCTTTCGTCCCTTACGTAGTTGAAGACAGAGGGAGGGGTGAAAGAATCTTTGATATTTACACTAAACTGCTTTCAGAAAGAATAGTGTTTCTCGGGTGGCCCATCGATGATGAAGTTTCAAATATAGTCGTGGCTCAACTCCTCTTCCTTGAATCTCAAGACCCCGAAAAGGACATAAGTCTATACATAAACACCCCGGGTGGTTCGATAACTTCCGGATTGGCGATATACGACACAATGCAGTATGTAAAGCCCGACATCTCTACGATTTGCATTGGGATGGCAGCCTCGATGGGCGCGATATTGCTTGCCGGAGGAACAAAGGGAAAGAGATTTGCGCTACCTAACTCAAGGGTAATGATTCACCAGCCTTTCGGTGGTGCAGAGGGAGTAGCCAAAGACATCGAAATCCGGGCGAAGGAGATTCTTTACCTGAGGGACGAACTGAATAAAATCCTTGCCAAACACACTGGACAATCAATAAAGAAGATAGAGAAAGATGCCGACAGAGACTTCTTCATGAGTTCTGCCGAAGCTGTTGAGTATGGGATGATAGACAAGGTAATCGAACAAAAGACGAAAGAAAAAGCAGAAGAATGATAGAGAGAGATTAACCGGCCGGCGCTGAGCGCCGGCTTTTGATGTATCCGGAGTGGATAAAGTGGCCGAAATGACACCGATGATGAAACAATACCTTGAAGTCAAGAGAAATTACAAGGATTGTCTGGTTCTTTTTAGGCTTGGTGACTTCTACGAGACTTTTCTCGATGATGCTAAGCTAGTTTCAAATGAACTGCAGATAGTTCTAACTTCAAGAAACGGGGTGCCGATGGCGGGCGTCCCCTACCACTCAGTTAACGGCTATCTCAAGAAGCTTGTGGAAGCGGGTTACAAGGTTGCGATTTGCGAGCAGACAGAGGATCCCGCGCTTGCGAAGGGACTCGTGAAGAGAGAGGTTACCAGGGTAGTTACTCCTGGAACTCTTGTAGAAGACGAGTTACTACCCGAAAATGCAAACAACTACATTGTCTCTATTGGAAAAGCCGAAGAGAACTTCGTTCTGGCAACGGCAGACGTATCTACCGGCGAGGTACTCCTCTCAAGCGCCGACGACATCGTCTCGTTGAAGGACTCTATCGCAGCTATCGGGCCGTCTCAAATACTACTGAAGGAAAGTCTGAAGAACCTGAAGAAGGAGATTTCGTCGGCATCGTTTGCAATGGTAGAGATAGTCGAAGACTGGCATTTTGCACTTTCTTCGAGCATTAATTACATCAAAGAGTTCTATTCGATAGTCGCTATCGATCATCTCGAACTGGATGATACTCAGATCGAGGTTCTCGGAGCTCTGTTCAAGTACCTTGAGTCGATCAATCTCGGTCCCATGAGACATCTTTCGCTTCCAAGGGTTATCAGAAAGTCCGACTCTATGCAGCTCGATGCTTCCACTATCGAAAACCTGAATCTCTTCAAGCTCGAAAGAAAGGGTTCGCTCTTCGAGATACTTGATGAAACTGTTACTGCAATGGGAAGAAGAAGGCTGAGACGGTGGCTGTTTTCGCCCCTTGTCGACAAGAATAGAATCGAGGAAAGGCTGGACACTGTTCAAGCGCTAAATTCGGATCGCCGGCTTTTAAATGAACTCAGAGAATATCTGCAGCATGTATTCGATATCGAGAGAATAAGCACCAGACTTTCAATAGAGAAGGCCGCACCAAGAGACCTGCAGTCACTTAGAACCTCCCTCTCGGTGCTACCCTTTATCAAGGAGCTACTCTCGAGCGAACCGGCTCTTGAAAGACTGAGCGACCGGGTCGAACTCTTTCCTGAAGAGCTCGATCTTCTTCAGCGCAGCATCATGGATGAACCCTCCTCAACAGCTGGAGAAGGAAATGTAATCAGAATGGGGTTCAACGAAGAACTGGACGTCCTTCGAGATCTCCTTGACAACTCGGTTGAGAGGATGAAGGCGATCGAAGCTAGTGAAAGAAAAGCAACGGGAATCTCTTCTCTGAAGGTCAAGTTCAACAAAGTCTTCGGTTACTTCCTCGAAGTCCCGAAGAGTCAGACTAACAAGGTCCCCGAGAGCTATACCAGGAAGCAGACTCTTGTGAACTCCGAGAGATATATTACACAGGAACTCAAGTCGTTTGAAGACAAGATACTGAGCGCAAACGAAAAGATAGAGACACTCGAAAAAACTCTCTTTTCGAGTGTCTGTTTACAGCTTGCTAGTTCACTGGAGAGATTCAAGAGTGTAGCGCTGGTATTATCTGAAATCGACGCTTCTCAGTCGCTGGCATCTGTAGCAAGAAGAAACAACTATTCTCGCCCCCGCTTTTCAGAGCATGGAAAAGTGAAGGTTTCTAGTTCGAGACATCCTATTGTAGAGAAATTTGTGGCTGACTTCACGCCTAATGACATATCCATGAGCCGTACAGAGAATTTCTTCATTGTAACAGGACCGAACATGAGCGGAAAATCCACTTTCATACGGCAGATTGCCCTGCTCTCGATCATGGCTCAGATCGGCTCCTTTGTGCCTGCAGATGATGCGATGCTATCAATCTATGACAGGGTCTTCACAAGAATCGGTGCAAGGGACGAACTGGCAAGCGGGAAATCGACTTTTCTAGTAGAGATGATGGAGACGGCAACGATCCTCTCCAAGGCGACGGAAGACAGCCTGGTGATCCTGGACGAAGTGGGCAGGGGAACAAGCACCTTTGACGGTATTTCAATAGCATGGGCGGTTTCAGAGTTCATATACGAGGCGGTGGGATGTCACACGATATTCGCCACTCATTTCACGGAGCTAACCGAACTCTCTAATATGTACACGGGCATCAAGAACAAGACTGTCCGCATAGTTGAAACCGAAGAAGGAATAGTATTTCTCCACAAAGTTGTGGACGGAGTTGCAAACAGATCCCACGGAATAGAGGTTGCCAAGCTTGCAGGAATTCCCGAGGCAGTTCTCTCCAGGGCAAAAGAGATTTTGAAGGTGATCTCCAAGCAGTCTGCCCTGGACAAAGCGGTCAGGGTATTGACAGCCGAAGATCTCAAGGAGATAAGGCAATCAAAGAAAGGAAAGATGAACAGAAATCAGATCACTCTATTCTGATGCTGATAAGACATTCTGCATTCCGGAGGTTGGGCATGTCGAGAATCGAAAGGTTTAGAGAAAAGCTTAGAGAAAGCAAGCTTGACGGGTTTGTTCTTTACAACATGGAGTCCAGCAATCGCTCCAGTTCCTGGTATCTATCCGGGTTTTCCGGCTCTTTCTCAGTTCTTATTGTGACCCCGAGGGGCGAGTACATAGTGACTGATTCGAGGTACTTCACTCAAGCCGAAATTGAAACGCACTTCAAGCTGATCCCTTTCAACAATGGCGACGAACTCAAAGACGTAATTCAGGCGACGCTGGCCAAAGATGGAGCCAGCCGTGTGGGATTTGAGGAAGAGACGATCAGCTATGGTCTTTACAAGCGAGTCTTCTCCCAGCTAGGCGTCGAACTTGAACCCGCAGACAGTATTCTCAAGGATCTTAGGATGGTAAAGTCTCCGGAGGAAGTCGAGAAGATGAGACTGGCAGTCAAGATCGCCGAAGATGCGCTTACAGAGACTTTCAACTTCATTCGTCCGGGAAGGACTGAGGAAGAAGTATGTGCGACACTCGAATATGAGATCAGGAAGCGAGGAGGCTACCTTGCCTTCGAGACGATAGTGGGCAGCGGACCGAGAAGCGCAATAGTTCACGGCAGACCGTCCAATAGAACTCTCCAGGAAGGCGATTTTCTCTTGATCGACTACGGGGCAAGGGTAGACGGCTACAACTCGGATATTACAAGAACTTACAGTATAGGGGAACCGTCTGACGAAATGGTGAAGGTTTATGAAGTGGTTCTCAAAGCGCAAACAGAAGCTAAGAACGCCTCAAAGGCAGGGGTTATAGGAAGCCAGATACACGAAGTTGCAGCAAGTATAATTAGAGAGGCGGGTTATGGCGACTACTTCGGTCACGGCCTGGGCCACAGTCTGGGAATGGACACTCACGATGGCCAGGGGCTTTCTCCTAAGAACTGTAATCCTATCCCGGCCGGAGCGGTCATTACAATAGAGCCGGGCATCTATCTTCCCGGCAAATTTGGGGTTAGAATAGAAGACGATTGTTATTTTTGTGAAAGCGGAGTAGAAGTTCTGACAAATCTAGATAGAGAGTTGAAGATTCTTTAGCAATCCGGAGGTGGCTTCTAGATGATAGAAGTTGGAAAGATTAGAAAAGGAACGCCTCTTATCATTGATGGAGATATCTACATCGTGACTGAAGCAAATAAGCACTCAATGGGAAGAGGAGACGGGATAATTCGGACGAGGATGAAGAACATCAAGACCGGCCTCGTTAGGCAATTCACGTTCCAGGCAAGCGAGAAAGTGGAGGAAGCGGCGCTTTCATTCAGACATGTGCAGTACCTTTACTCGGAGGATGAGATGTTCCACTTCATGGACCTCGAAACATTTGAGCAGTATACAATTGGTTTAGACGAGATGGGAGATGCCCTGGACTACATAAAGGAGAATGAAGTGGTGGATCTTCAGTTCCATGAAGATAGGCCGATAGGTATTGTTCTTCCGAACACTGTGGTTCTGGAGGTGAAAGACACCGCTCCCGCTTACAAAGGCGACACGGTTTCGGGAAGCGGCAAACCGGCCGTTCTGGAAACGGGGCTCAAGGTGACGGTTCCATTCTTTGTCGAAAACGGTGAGTTGATTCGAGTAGACACAAGAACCGGCGAATACATCGAGAGAGCATAAGGAGAAAGGAGGGAGAATTATGGATTTTGAAGAGACTGATCTCGGCAGAATCGAGATCTCGGAGGCAGTGATCCGGGATATCGCTATTCACTCCTACATTGAATTTCTGAAATTCGATCCTAAGGAAGCCAAAGCACGAAAAGAAGCCAAGTCTACGGTAGATATCGACCTCGACGAAAAGGTCGACGGTACGAAGACTGTCAAGATATCAGTAAACACAAAGATCAAGTACGGTGTCTCTATACCCTCATATGCCAGAAAGATGCAGGAGAAGCTGAAAAACGATGTTGAAAGCTTCAGCGGCATAAAGGTTGAAGACGTTTCCATCACTATCGAAGATGTCTTTGAAGAGGCCCAAAAACCAGTGGTCATTGAGGAAGAAGAGCTCGAAAAGAGCGAAGCAAAACCTGAACCGGAAGAGATGAAACCAGAAGCGACTGAAGCGGAAGAGCCTGAAGACGAAGAGAAAAAGAAAGAGGTTTGAAGACGTGAAGGCAGGTCTAAATAGAAGCAGACGAAGAATGAGGGAAATTGTTTTCAGTGCGATCTATCAGTATGACTTCAACGAAGACGTGGAGACTTCATCTGATTACCTCGAAAGGGAGTTGAGCTTCTTCTCGATGGAAGACGAAATGAAGTTGAGAACACGTAAGTACTTCGAGAGCATCTTGAAGTATCGAAGCGATATTGACGAAGTGATACGAAAACACCTTATGAACTGGACATTCGAGAGACTTGCCTCGATCGATAAGAACGTCCTTAGGCTTGGAGCGTATGAGATCATTTATGAACCCCAGATACCAATTGAGGTGACACTTAACGAATCGATCGACATCGCCAAGAAGTACGGTTCGGAGCAGGGCGGGAAATTCGTAAACGGCGTTCTCGACAGAATTGCTCGGGAGTGCGCATCAACAGAGAAAAAGCATTTATGAGGAGGAGACCATGCTGACCGATCTGGAGATAGCACAAAAAGCAGAACTGAGGGAGATTGACGAAGTTGCCTCATCGATTTCGATTCCCGACAAACACTTGAGGAGATTTGGAAAGTACGTAGCGAAAATCTCTCACCTATACCTCAATGAGCTGCAGGATAGACCTGATGGAAAGCTGGTTCTTGTTACGGCCATAAGTCCAACAAGCGCAGGTGAAGGAAAGACGACAACTTCTGTGGGTCTGGCAATGGCACTAAACAAGATCGGTAAGAAGACCTTCGTAACTCTCAGAGAACCATCCGTTGGACCGATAATGGGAATCAAGGGAGGGGCTGCCGGAGGCGGCTACTCTCAGGTGCTTCCGATGGAAGAAATCAATCTGCACTTCACAGGAGATTTTCACGCGGTATCGATGGCACATAATCTTCTTTCGGCTGTTATCGATGCACATATTAACTTCAAGAATGAGTTGAAAATAGATCCGACGCAGATATACTGGCCGAGAACAATGGACATGAACGATCGGGCTCTCAGGCAGATCATCGTGGGGCTAGGCGGTTCGGCAAACGGCTATCCCAGAGAAGATTCATTTGTAATAACCGCCGCATCTGAGATCATGGCTATCATTTGCCTTTCGAAGAACCTCGTTGACCTGAAAGAGCGCCTCTCGAAAATCATTGTGGCTAGAAGTTACGACGGAGAGTTCATAACAGTTGAGGATTTGGACGTCCAGGGCGCGATGGCAACTCTACTCAAAGACGTTCTTGATCCGAACCTAGTTCAGACTCTTGAAGGAACTCCGGCTTTCGTTCACGGAGGCCCGTTCGCGAACATCGCTCACGGAACAAACACTTTGACTGCCACAAAGATGGCTCTCAAGCTTTCCGATTATGTGATTACCGAGGCAGGCTTCGGAGCGGATCTAGGCGCACAGAAATTCCTTGACTTCGTCTGTCAGGTCGGCGACCTGAATCCAAGCGCAGTGGTTCTCGTTGCTTCGATCAGAGCGCTGAAGCTAAACGGAGGTGCTTCCAAGAACGAAATCCAGGAAGAAGATATCGAGAGCCTGAACTATGGGTTCAAGAATCTCAAGGTTCATTTCGAAAACCTCAGAAAGTATGGGATCCCTGTAGTTGTGGCTCTAAACGAATTCCCAACAGATACGGCGAAGGAAAGGGAAACGTTTGACGCTCTATGCAAGGCTGACTCCATACCTTACGAATTGTCGAAAGTGTGGGCCGAGGGCGGTGCAGGTGGAATCGATCTCGCAAAGAAGCTACTTGAGGTCATTGATCAGCCCAATAGCTACAAGCCCCTGATACCAATGGAAGCTCCGTTTGAGGAAAGGCTGGAAAAACTTGCAAAGGAAATCTACAGAGCCGGAAGAGTAGATCTTGAACCAGCGGCTAAGAGCAAACTCAGGCTCTTTAAGAAGAAGGGTCTCGACCGTCTTCCGATAATCGTCGCCAAGACCCAGTACTCAATTTCTGACGATGATAAAAAGCTTGGAGCGCCGGAAGGCTACACTTTCAAAGTACGAGATCTCAATCTATCGGCAGGTGCCGGATTCATAGTTGTGGTTGCCGGCAAGATAATGCTGATGCCCGGACTCGGGAAGGATCCCAACGCGAAGCACATAGATATCGACGCAGACGGAAAGATCAGCGGGCTCTTTTGAGGTGATGAAGATGATACTTGATGGAAAGATCGTTTCAGAGAGTATTTATTCTGATGTCAAAGAGAAGATCAAAGAGAGAGCGGGAAATCTTCCTTCGCTCGTTCTCTTCTGCGATGAGCCCGATGCTTCTAACAAGTCGTATATGAGATCAATAAAGAAGCAGGGGGAAAAACTCGGCATAGAGGTCATTGTTCACGACAGCGGGATCAATCCCATCGAAGAGATCTCGAAGATGAACAACGACAAAAGCGTTGCGGGAATAATGGTTATGCATCCTCTTAAAAACGCCGATGAAAAGGCGGTTCTGGCCGCTCTCGATCCGGGAAAGGATCTGGAGGGTCGGACGGTATCGAACCTCGGCGGAATAATCAACGACGAGGAGTTTTTCGCTCCTCCAACTGCCGAGGCCGTGATGGAGATTCTGAGTTACTACGGAATCGAAGTCAAAGGCAGGGACATAACTATTGTTGGAAGATCAAACACGGTCGGAAAGCCTCTGGCACTGCTGCTTCTCAAAAAAGGTGTAGACGGTACGGTTACCGTTTGCCACTCGAGGAGCAGGGACATCTCCGAAAAGACTTTCAACGCCGATATAGTGGTTAGTGCCGTTGGAATAGCGAAATTCGTGCATCGAGAGATGATCAAGCCCGGGGGCATTGTAATAGATGTGGGAATCAACTTTGTTGACGGCAAGCTGGTTGGAGACGTTGACTTCGATGAAGTCAGCCAGATAGCGGCAGCGATAACCCCTGTTCCCGGAGGAGTGGGCAGCGTAACGACGGCGCTCTTGTTCAGGCACTACACAAAATCCCTTGAAAGATTGGAGTCTTAGCAGATGAATGAACAGCCACTATTCAGGCGACTAAAAGACTACTCCTATGCCCAGCTGGAGGTTCTTGCCAGCGAAATTCGTGACACGATAACGAGAGTAGTTTCCTCTAACACAGGTCATCTGGCTTCCAACCTGGGTACCGTCGAGCTGACAATTGCGTTATATAGAGTGTTCGATCCCGATGAAGACGTTTTAATATGGGATACGGGACACCAGGCATATACTCACAAGCTGCTTACGGGGAGATACGGTTCCTTTGGCTCCTTGAGGAAGAAGGGTGGAGTTAGCGGTTTCCTTAACAGGATTGAGAGTCCGTATGACTTCTTCGGTGCCGGCCATGTAGGCACGGCTCTTCCTGCCGCAATGGGTATAGAGCAGGCAGATAACATATTCCGAAGCTCAAGGAATGTCGTTGTTGTTGCCGGAGACGGTGCCTTGACTTCGGGAATGGCACTGGAAGCTTTGAATCAGATGAAGGACATAGGTTCGAAGATAAAGGTGATCGTTAACGATAACGGAATGAGTATCGGAAAGAATGTGGGGAGTCTTTCGTCTTCTCTTGCCGAACTGAGACTCAATCCTGTGTACAGAGAAATGAAGGGCGATCTCAAGAACACCCTTGAAGCGATGAAACTGGTAAGCCTGGAGCAGTTCCTGTCGAAAATCAAGAGCGGCCTGAAGGCCTCAATTCTAGGCGGAAACTTGTTCGAAGACATGGGGCTAAACTACATTGGTCCGGTTAAAGGCCACGACTTCCAGGAGATGGAGGCCGTGTTTTCGGCAGTCAAGCAGCTCAGGGAACCCTTCCTGGTACATGTTGTCACAAAAAAGGGCAAAGGTCTTGAGTATGCAGAATGCAACCCTACCAGGTTCCACAGTGTCAGCAAGATCGACCCGGATAGTGGAGAGAAGATCTCGAACAGCGGCGAACTTTCTTACAGCGAGGTCTTTGGAAAGGTCCTGACAGAGCTTGCGGAGGAAGATCCTTCCATATCGGCAATAACCGCCGCGATGCCAGACGGAACGGGACTGGCAGAGTTTGCGAAGAAATATCCTGCCAGATTGTTCGACCTTGGCATAACGGAGCAGCTTTGCACCACTTTCGCCGCAGGGATGGCAGCAGCGAAGACGAAGCCGGTCTTTGCAGTATATTCGACTTTCTTGCAAAGAGCCTTGGATCAGTTGATCCATGATGTGGCCCTTCAGGATCTGCCGGTGTTATTCGCAGTAGACAGGGCAGGAATAGTTGGGCAGGACGGACCGACCCATAACGGAATCTTCGATATTGCTTTCCTTTCGATGATTCCAAATATGCAAATTCTTGCACCTTCGAGCCTGAAGGAACTGGCGAACATGATCTTCACTCTCTTCGCTGAGAAATGGATGGACCATCCCACTGCGATAAGATATCCGAGAGAGACGGAACTCCAGAGCATCGACGAGATTCTCTCGAACCTGAGGAAGATAGAGCTGTTCAAGTGGGAAAAGGTGATCGACGGAAAGGAAGCCGCCATTCTTGCAACAGGAGCAATGGTTTCCAGGAGCAGGGAGGCCGCTCTCTTGAACGGATATGCACTCTATAACTGCCGATCAATAAAGCCGTTCGACAAAGCGGCTCTAGGACAAATCTTTGCCGATTACGACCTGATTGTGACGGTTGAAGAGGGAATAAAGAGCGGGGGCTTCGGCTCCAACGTAGCACTTGAAGCTATTAGGCAGAATTACAATGGTAGAATCGATATTATTGCAATTGAGGACCGTTTCTCTTCTCACGGCACAAGGGAAGAGGTATTGAATGAGCTGGGGCTAGATGCCAGGGGAATAGAGAATAGAATCTCTAAACTGAGAGGTGAAAAGAATGCAAGTAACTACAGAATTCGGTAAGATCGATATTTCTCTTCAGGCGATATCTTCGATAGTCAAAAAGGTTGTATCTGAGTCTTACGGACCGGTGAACGTCGGATCGCCCCAAACGGGCTTTTTGACAAAGCTTTTCGGCACGGGAGAGGATTCCAGAAAGGGAATCAAAGTAACCGAGGAGATCGACGGCACGCTTGAGATAGACATCGATTTGATTCTCGAGTACGGAGTAAGAATTCCCACAGTCGTTGAAAACATCCAGGAAAATGTATTTCACAAGCTGAAGGAGCTTACTGAAGCAACCAATATAAAGGTGAATATTCACGTTGTCGGCTTGCAGGATTGATGGGAGGCAAAAGAGATGAAACGTATCAACGGCAAGTTTTTTGTCGCCGCCTTCCAGAAAGCCGCTGAACGACTTCTGGCAAATAAAGATGAGATCAACGCGCTTAATGTCTTTCCTGTTCCAGACGGAGATACTGGATCTAATATGGCGGCCGCTATGATAGAGGCATGCGAGTATCTCGATAGATTGAAGAAAGATGATTTGGTGAGCGTTCTGGAAGCGGTTAAGACCGGCATGTTGATGGGTGCCCGTGGGAACTCCGGTGTTATTCTATCTCAGATATTCAGAGGATTCGCCGAGGGAATCGGAAACAGAAAGTTTGTTGGCACAAAGGCCTTCACCGAGGGCCTGCAAAAAGCAAAAGAAGTCGCTTATAGATCCGTAATGAAACCGGTTGAAGGTACAATGCTTACAGTTGTGAAGGTTACCGCAGAGACTGCCAACGAGCATTACGGAGACATTGAAGATTTCGAAGAGTATTTCGAGAATCTTATCAAAGTGGCTTTTGACACGGTGGAGAAGACACCGACCCTCCTGCCTAAACTAAAGGAAGCTGGAGTAGTAGATTCTGGAGCAAAGGGATTGGCTCACATATTCGAAGGATTCCTGCTGGCAATAAAGGGCGAGTTGGAACTCGAAGGACCTATTCAGCAAATGCCGCAGGCAATGGGTTCTTCAACTGAACGAATCGTCGAGATCGTAAGGGAAGAACTCAAGTTCACTTACTGTACAGAACTGATAGTCAACCTTAACGACTCCGAGAACCCCGAAGAAACTTCGGAAGTAATGAAGGCATACCTTGAAGAGATGGGCGATTCAATCGTCATGGTTCACCAGGATGAACTGATAAAGATTCACGTACACACAGATCATCCCGGAGATGTAATCGAGAAGTTTCTGGGAATCGGTTTTCTTCAGAAGGTGAAGATAGATAACATGAGGGTCCAGCATGAACACATAGTTGACATTCAGTCTAGAGGGCCCGAGATGTACGGCAACGGAAAACATCACGGAGTCATTGTGGTCTCGCCTGGAGACGGCCTGGCAGATGTTCTGAAGAGTCTTGGAGTTGATTTTGCAGTAAAGGGCGGCCAGACCATGAATCCGAGTTTGAAGGATCTTTACGAAGCTATCAGCCGAGTTACGGCCGACAAGGTAATAGTGCTTCCGAACAATCCAAACATAATTCTTACCGCAAAAGAGGCGGCGAATGCAATTCACGACGACAACCCAGAAAAGCAGGTTTACATCATCCCTACACGCACCGTTCAGGAAGGGATAGCGGCTATGACCGTCTATAACGACGAGATGGAAACCGAGTCGTTGATTGCCGAGATGAAAGAATCGGCCGAAGCAGTTTTTCCGATCTCTATTACATATGCCGTGCGTGACTCAAGCATGAAAGGAAAGAAGATAAAGAAGGGTGAATACATCGCGATAGGAAGAGAAGGCTTGATAAGCTCGGGCAGGAAGCTCGAGAAGCTTGTCCATGACTCGATTAAGATCGCTCTTGGCAAAGACACCGACAAGGAAGTGGTCACGATTTTTTACGGATCGGAAGTCTCCGAGGAAACTGCCGGGAAGCTCCTTGAATCTCTTTCAGGAAACTTCTCGGATCTTGAATTCGAAATCCACAGCGGTGGACAACCATACTATTACTACCTGATTTCAATTGAATAGATTACCATTTCAGGAGGGAACGATGTACTTACAGGACGTAGTAGTAAAACTTAACTCGTACTGGTCCGGTCAGGGGTGTATAATCGACCAGCCGTATGACCTGGAAATGGGTGCGGGAACATTTCATCCCTCGACATTCCTAAGATCGCTGGGCAAGAAGCCCTGGAAAGTCGCCTTCATCCAACCAAGCAGAAGACCCACAGACGGTAGATACGGCGAAAACCCGATGAGGGTTCAGAGGTATTTCCAGTATCAGGTGATTATCAAGCCCAACCCTGAGAATTCCCAAGAACTCTATCTTGGTTCACTTGAAGCTCTCGGAATAAACCCCGTGGAACATGATATTCGATTTGTGGAAGACAACTGGGAATCTCCGACTCTGGGAGCCTGGGGAGTGGGCTGGGAGGTCTGGTTAGATGGAATGGAGGTCAGTCAGTTTACGTATTTCCAGCAGGTTGGCGGAATCGACGTAGACCTCGTTTCTCTCGAGATCACCTATGGACTCGAAAGAATCACAATGTATCTTCAAAAGAAAGCGAACATATTCGATATAGACTGGAATGAAGAGTTCAAGTATGGAGATGTATTCCTGGAGAACGAGAAAGAGTTCTCGGCCTACAATTTTGATGTGGCAAATACTTCCAGGCTCTTCGATCTCTACGGATTCTATCGCGAAGAATTCGATCTATGCATGAAAAACGGACTTGTAAGACCTTCTTACGACTATATGATCAAGTGCTCTCACGCCTTCAATCTTCTTGACGCCAGGAATGCCATCAGCGTATCTCAGCGTCAGAGCTACATTAAATCTATAAGAGAGATGGCAAAAACAGTTGCCGAAGCATATGTAGCCAAGGAGACCAATTCAGATGAATGATCATAAGGCACTGCTTGAAGTCGGAATTGAAGAGCTTCCTTCAAGTGAGGTTCAAGGAATGAGAAAACAGCTCTTAGAGAGAATAGAGAAGTCTCTCGAGAGTAATCGTTTGGGTTATGGAGGAATCGAGATCTTCGTTGCCAGCAGGCGATTCGGAGTGTTAATTCGAGACATAGAATCCAGTCAGGCGGACTTTGTGGAAAAGAGAAAAGGCCCGTCAGAGAAGATCGCCTATAGGGACGGCGAACCGACCAAGGCGCTCCTTGGATTCCTTAGGGGAAGTAACTCTCAGCTTGACGAAGTGAGTATTGAAGACGGATATGTATACGTAGAGAGACATATAAGGGGAAAGACTGCCAGAGAACTCTTGCCTCAGATCTTCTCAGATATGTTGCGATCGCTGGATTTCAAGAAGCCGATGCGTTGGGGAGACGGAACTTATAGATTCGTGAGGCCGGTCAAGTGGATAGTTGCTATGCTTGACTCCGAAATCCTCGATATGGAGCTCTTCGGAAAGAGATCGTCAAACAAGTCCAGGGGACACCGTTTCTTCTTCGATGAAGTTGAAGTATCGCCTGAGAATTACTTTCAGAATTTGAGAGATGCTCTGGTGATCGCTCGAGAGAGCGACAGAGAAGAAAGAACTCTCTCTGAAATCAGAAGAATTGAATCGGATATTCACAGCCAGATTCCTGTTGATGAAGAACTGCTTGCCGAAGTCGTTTCTTTGACAGAATACCCAACGGCAGTTCTGGGAAACTTCATGGAGAAGTACCTCTCACTCCCGCCTGAAGTAATCATCGTAACTATAAAGCACCATCAGAGAACTTTCCCGGTCTACAAAGAAGGCAAGCTGACTAACGGCTTTGTTGCCTTTCAAGACGGACCAGATGATCCGCTGGGAAACATTCGATTAGGGTACGAGGAAGTTATAAACGCAAGGCTCGAAGACGCCTACTTCTACTTCGAGAAAGACAAAGAGAAACCGATCGAGAACTACGTAGACGGATTGGAAGGAATCCTCTTTCAGCGAGGGCTTGGCACTCTGAAAGACAAAACCGACAGAACGATAGCACTTTCAGAGGCGATCTCTAAGAAACTCGGAGCCAAGAGAGAAGAACTGCTGGAGGTTAAGAGAACCTCTCTTCTTGCGAAAGCAGATCAAACCACAAGAGTCGTGCAGGAGTTTCCGGAGCTTCAGGGGATAATGGGAAGAATCTACGCTGAACTGTCCGGCGAAGATCCCGACGTCTGTACTGGAATAGAGGAGCACTACCGTGACAATGTGGTTCCGGCAACTCTGGCCGGTGCCGTGACCGGTATATCCGATCGTATAGATACTTTGGTCGGTAATTTCATGATAGGGAACATACCCTCTGCATCGAAGGATCCCTACGCTCTGAGGAGAAAGACTTCTTTCATATTCAAGACAATGCATCATCTCGGATGGAAACTCGATCTTCTCGGTCTAATTGAAGAAGCTTCCAGTGCCCTTGCCGGGGTGAATAGTGAAACACTTGATGCCATCACCGACTTCTTCTCTAACAGATTCGAAGCGTTCCTTCTTGAGAAGGGCTTCTCGATGAACATAGCGCGATCGGTGAAGGTGTGGTGGAGGTTCCCCTATCTCGGAGTTCGCGCGGCCGAAGCGATCTCAGAGTATGTAAAGAAGGAGGATTTTACAGATCTTCTAGTAGCTTATCAAAGGGTCCACAATATAAGCAGAGGTCATTCGAGCAACTTTTTTGACGGTTCTAAGTTCGTCGAGCAGGCCGAACGTGACTTACTGAACAACTATTTGAAATGCTTCGACGATGTAATGGAAGCGCTCGAGCGCGACGATTTCGAGAAATCGCTCCTGTTACTGACATCTCTTAAGCCTCACATAGACAGATACTTCGACGATGTCTTTGTTATGGCCGAACAGGAAGATATCCGCCTCAACAGACTAGGCTTCCTCAAATCTCTAGATCAGCTCTTCTTGAAGATAGGCGATCTCTCGCTGCTTCTCGAAGAAGAGAGAGCGTGAAGCGTCGGTGAAGTCCGGGACTGTTGCTTTAGTGGGAAAGCCCAATGTGGGAAAGTCCACATTGATAAACACCATTATCGGAGAGAAGATTGCTATCGTCTCCGATAAACCGCAGACAACGAGAAACCGGATCGGCGGAATACTAACGACTGAGGAGGGCCAGATCGTCTTCTACGACACGCCCGGAATTCACAAACCTCTTCACAGACTTGGACAATACATTCTAAAAGTCGCGACTTCATCGCTGGCCGGATCGGATCTTCTGCTGGTTATAGTCGACCCGACGGACGGGCTTCGCGAGTCGGACAGGCTCGTTGCCAATCATGTTAATCAAAGCAGAATTCCTGTCTTTCTTGCCATCAACAAGATTGATGAATACAAAAACGAAAGGCTTATTCAGGACTTCAAAGCAAAGGCCGAAGAGCTTTTCGAAAACGTTCGAAAGACTTTTTTAATCTCTGCTAAGAGCGGAGATGGTGTTAAAGAGATAATTGAAGATGTCTTCGACTTTCTTCCAGAGGGAAAGATGCTTTTCCCCGAAGACTTGATAACTGATCGTTCTTCCAGATTCATGGCATCGGAAGTAATTCGAGAAAAGGTTCTGCAGAACACCAGACAGGAGATCCCCCACTCGGTGGGAGTTGTTGTTCGGGAGTTCAAAGACGAAGGTAGTATACTGAAAATAAGAGCCGATGTAATCGTAGAGAGGAGCAGTCAGAAACCGATAATTCTCGGCAAGGGCGGCTCGATGATCAAGACCATCGGCACTGAAGCGAGGACGGATCTCGAATACATATTCGACCAGAAAGTCTTCCTCGATCTCTTTGTCAAGGTAAGAGAAAAGTGGAGAGATAAAGATTCCTTTATACAGGAGTTCACAAACCTAAGAGACGAACTTCAGTAGACCGGGGGGATGTAAATGAAAAAGGGAAAGGCGACTTTCGTTCTCTTTCTTATGCTCTTCATGATGGTCCTTCTAAACGCGGACCAGATGGTCATGTCTCCGAACATCGGGGAAATCGAGACCGAATTTGGAATAACAAAAGCAGACATTGGCCTCATCCAGGGTTCATTCACTATCGTCGGCGCCCTCATTTCACTTCTATGGGGCTTCCTGGCAGACAAGTACAGTAGAAAACACCTTCTGCTATTCAGCGTTTTGGTGGGCGAGATCCCATGCTTCCTGTCTGCCTTCGTGCAGACTTTCCCTCAGCTCTTCATTACACGGGCTTTGACGGGGATCGGGGTAGGAGCTCTCTTTCCAGTCGTCTTTTCGTACGCCGGAGATGCTTTCAAAGAGTCTCAGAGAGCAAAGGTCAATTCCTTCCTCTCTACGGCAATATCTTTGGGAGCCATTGTAGGGATGGTAATTGCCGGCTTCACCGGCACATCTCTTGGCTGGAGAACGCCCTTCATCATCGTATCTCTTCCGAACATTGTCCTCGCGTTTCTATTCTTCCTGTTCGCTGAAGAACCAAAGAGAGGAGCCGCCGAAGTGGCTGTCGGCGAACTCGTGGATCAGGGGATAAATTACATCGGAAAAGTTAGACTGTCCGACTACAAGGAACTCTTCAAAGTGAAGACGAATCTGATTCTCTTCATACAGGGTATTTTGGGAACGATTCCCTGGGGAGCAATACCGTACTATCTTGTGAACTACTTCGAAACCTCGAAAAACCTCTCAAAGGAATCGGCCACTCTGATTTTCATTTTCTTTGGAGTCGGAAACGTGCTTGGAATATTCTTCGGAGGTCTTGTCGGTGGTCTATTGTATAAGAAGAAGCCGTCATACATGCCTCTCTTCAGTGGAATAACGACAATAATCGGCACTTTCGTGGCTCTTCTGGCCCTGAACTTCCCTCCAGTTGAGGGAGCCGGCAGCTTCATAATGCTGGGAGCGCTTGGAATGGTGGCTGCCGCTTCAGCGTCTATGACCGGACCAAACATGAAGACCATGCTGATGAATGTCAATCCCCCGGAAAACAGGGGAAGGATATTCTCGGTTTTCAACTTGACAGATTCTCTCGGAACGGGATTTGGGCAGTTCTTTGCAGGAACCCTGGCCACGGCAGTAGGCTCGCTGGGAGTCGCAATGAACGTTTCCGCGCTCTTCTGGCTTCCTTGCGGACTGGTGCTTCTTACTGCAGTACTGGCTTTCCCTAGAGACATCGACTCCCTTCACAGAAAGATGAAAGAGACTGCTCTCACTATGGGGAGGGGAAAATAGAGGCTTGTCAAGGGGTCGAAATTGATTACAGGACTGCCTTTGACTTGGAATATCGAAAAGAAAGTTGTATAATCTAATTGCTGAAGTAACCCTCAGACCGCTTCGCTGCCCTCGAAAAGGGCAGCAATTTTTATTTATAATGGTTATTTGCATAGATTTCTTCTTTGGGCTTGCTCGAAGTGCAGCGATTTTAGGAACGATACTTACTTGGTGAGAAAATAACCTGCGATTCCCGTAACCAGGGCCTCAACAAGCTTTTCTCTGTAATCACTGGTAGAGAGAAGGACATCTTCTTCGGGATTTGACATGAACCCCGCTTCGAAAATCAGCACGGGAACTTCAGACCAGTTGAACCCCGTCATGTCGTCACGAACTCTGATTCCGAGAGACTTGATCCCGCTTATTTGAAGCAAGCTCGCATGGATCTTCTCGGCAGCCTTCCTACTCTCTTCGTAGATCGGTGCAGTGTATTTGGACGATGAAGAAGGAATAATCAGCATGAACCCCTTCAGATAATTATCAGAGCTATAATCTGCATGAACACGAATACATAAGTCCGCATTAGCCTCATTTGCGATCTTCGCTCTTTCGATATTGCTCAAATTGACATCATGGCTCTCTCTGGTCATCACGACGTCGTACCCTTCCTCAAGAAGCCTATCCCTCAGCATGAACGACAATTCCAGATTGAAAACATACTCGGGGATTCCCGTAGATACGCCGCGAGTCCCCGTGGAAACCTTCGCCTTTGTTGTCTCGGAACCGGGAGCGATCGGCTCATGAGTCAGATCGGCCTCCTTCTGATGACCGGGGTCGATGCAGATAGTTAGCGAGAAACCAAGACCGGCAAACAACATTACAACTATTAGAAGTACTAATCTGTTCTTTGAATGCATGGAACCACTCCTAATTATTAGTCAATAAAGATTATAACTTCATTACGAATCGACAAGGTTAAACCTCAAGACTTGTAGTTACATTCACGGTCCACTCGGAAACGGAGACCCATTGACGGTGAACTGTCATACGCTTCCAGACGTGTCGGCCTCTCCTCCTGCCGAAGTCGGCCTTACTTCGTCGTGCAGCGAGCATCACTTCCCCGGACGATCCTCCGGGCCTCCGTCCCTGGGGAACTTAGCAATGCTTTCATTTCAATCCGGCATCTTCCCATCCTCGCTTTGTAGGTTATAATTATCAAGGAGGTGAGAGCTATGGCAAGCACTTACAGAAAAGAGATGCTGGAGTCAGAGATAATGAAGGTTCTCACAGTAGCTCTATCATCTTACACAGGCCACAACGACTCGCTTGGAATGACTTCCATTGTTAGGGTAGAACTCAGCAAGGACAAGAGATTCGCAACGATATTCGTCAGCTTGATGGGTCCTGACGATAGAAAGAAGAAACTCGTTGAGAAGCTGAATGAAGACAAGGGGATCTTCAGAACGGCTATTGCAAAGAATATCAGGCTATTCAAAGCTCCCGAAATACGCTTCAAGGAAGATATTGGAATTGAGGCAAGCCTCAGGGTAGCACAGTTGCTTGAACAGATCGAAAAGGAGAAAAAAGAGCCGAATAATGAGTGACGGAATAATACTCGTTGACAAGCCCGTTGGTGTAACCTCTCACGATGTTGTCAACCTTCTTCGCAAGAAACTGAATACAAAGAAGATCGGTCATGCGGGAACACTTGACCCTTTTGCAAGCGGACTTCTGATTGCCGGAATCAAAAAGGGAACCAGATTGCTCGAGTATTTCCTTGAAATGGATAAGACATATAGAGCGGAGCTTGAACTGGGGAGGATAACCGACACCTTCGATATCACAGGAAAGACAGTTGAAGAGAGAGAAGTTCCCGAGATCTCGATTGACGACATAACTTCGGTTTTGAAGTCGTTCGAAGGAGAGTATTTGCAGGTGCCGCCTGCATACTCTGCAAAAAAGCACAACGGAGAAAGACTGTACAAACTAGCTAGAGAGGGGAAGATCATAAACCTTCCACCGAAATCAGTGAAGGTTCACTCAATAGAACACATAACTCTCTCACAGAACAAGGTCACCTTCACCGCAAGGGTCTCGAAGGGAACTTATATAAGATCGCTAGTCATGGACATTGGCTACAAACTTGGCTGTGGAGCGACAACCACTAACCTCCGTCGAATTTCGCAGGGCAGATTCTCGGTAGACAACTCATACAGTATAGATGATGTTTCGCAGATCTCCGTAATCCCAATGGAGGAAGCAGTGGATTTTTTGCCCGGTCTTCTCCTCAGCGAGTCCGAAAGCAGCAAGGTGTTACTAGGTAATCAGATCCATGCTAACGGAGTTGCCGGCATCTTAGGGCACTTCGAGAAAGACGAGATTATCAGGATAATTGGAAGCGACGAGCGGCTTATCGCAGTGGCCAAATCCGAACGCACCTCCTCATTCTTGAAGACGCTTATCGCGAAAGACTCCAAAGAAAGAGTGGCCAAACTCGTGAAGGTTCTCGGTGCATGAAATGTATGTAGCCTGTATAGGTAACTTCGATGGCGTACATCTTGGGCATAGAGCGATCATGAAAACAACGGTAGATGTTTCAGAAAACCTTAAGATGCAGAGCACAGCTATATCAATCGTCTATCCCTGGGGATACTACTTCCCCAATTTTCCCGGCATCATCTATCCTGTTGCCCAGCGTTTGGAGCTTATCCTGGCAACAGGTATAGAGAGAGTAATTACTGCCAACATGGCCGAGATAAGATACCTTGAGCCGGAGAAATACATCTCGGGCCTTGTGAAGCAGGGCGTAAAAGCCTTTGTAGTAGGTAAAGACTTCACATTCGGAAGCGGTGCGAAGGGAAACGTCGATCTTTTGGAGAGACTTTCCAAAGAGATGGATTTCGGCGTTGTAGTAGTTCACGATACACTTCATAACGAAAGAAGAGTCAGCAGTAGCTGGATAAGGGAGAGCCTTGTCAAAGGTGATATCGGATTGGCTAACACCCTCCTGGGGAAGAAGTACTCTATACGGGGAAAAGTGTACAAGGACAAACAGCTCGGTTCGAAAATCGGTTTTCCCACAGCAAACATAAGCAGGGGAGACGAAAAGCTGGTAACACCGAAGTCGGGAGTTTACATTGTCAAGTCGCAGATCAACTCAAGAGACTACTTTGGCCTGCTAAACATTGGATTCAGACCGACAATAAACACTTCCGAAGAGGTGAAGTACGAGATCTACTTCTTTGATTACTCGGGCAGCCTCTATGACAGAAATCTAGAGCTGGAGCTCCTCGAATTCATAAGGCCCGAGCTTAAATTCGAATCCCTCGACGACTTGATAGAACAGATCAGACATGATGTAAAAGTCTCAAAGCGCTGGCTCGAAATTCACTCAGATATGCTCTGAGAAGAACGATGAGATTGCCTCGAAGAACTGAGGCTTCCTCTCTTCATCTGCAAACATCTCGTGCTTTCCACCGGCTATCTCAATTATTCTCTTCTCTGACTCTATCTTCTTGTAGAGCTCCTGTGCCCCAGCGGGATCGACAACCCTGTCTGCAGAGCCATATACGATCAGAGTAGGGATTTTGATTTTGTTCGCATTGGCCATTGCCAGATCGATACTATCTTCAAGCCCAAAGAAGAGATTCGGTGATACCCTGTCATGAACATACGGATCATCTACATATCTCTTCACGGCCCTTTGATTATGCGAAAGATCCGATGGAGTAAAACGCGACGAACTACTGAACGTCGTTTTCGGCGCGACTCTTCTGACAACCGAAATCAACGGCAGCAACTTCTTCACGGAGTCCTTCGCTGAAAAGAGATGGGGTGCGCTTATAGCCAGAGCTCTGTAAGAATTTGGATACTCCTCGGCAACCCTGGTAGCAATAAGCCCTCCCATACTATGGCCAAAAAGAAAGACCGGGAGATCCGGCTGGATCCTTTTCACTCCTTCAGTAAGCTGCCTGACCGCCGAAATGAAATCTGTAAAAGACTTTATGAAGCCGCGCGTTCCGGCCTGCATTCCGTGGCCGGCAAAGTCCGTCGCAAAGACACCAAATCCCTTTTCGCTTAGATAAGAAGCAAAACCTTCATATCTTCCGCTATGCTCACCTATTCCATGACATAACACAACATTCGCCTTAGCCCCTGGAGAAAACCACCGTCTGATAAACACCGAAACACCTCCTCAAAATGATTATATCTCTTAAGCAGGGGTGTTTACAAAAGCCGGAGACCATGATAATATTATTTCTGTTCGGCCCCATAGGATAACGGCTAGTCCACCGGATTCTCAGTCCGAAGGTCGGGGTTCGATTCCCCGTGGGGCTGCCACCCTAAGTTCCTCAAGTGATACCTAAGGTACGTTGAAGGGTCTCCCGATAGGGAGATCCTTCGTTTTTTAATGCTGGTACCTTAATCTTCACTTGAGCGTAAGCGCTTTGAAATATGGTTCTCCGTCGGCTGTCCAAGAGCCAGGACCCGTCCTCCGAAAAGATCATTCGAGAAAGAGCTGGTAGAGACGTTCGCTTCCTCACGAAACGAGTGAAAACTCAGTCACTGCTGAAATCAGACGCAAGGTACCGAAAGAACATCGGCGGACGCAA
>NZ_DIMV01000056.1:45938-70782 GCF_002425715.1 Mesotoga sp. UBA5557 | reverse complement strand
ACCACTGTGGTGGTACGTCTGTTTTTCTTTTCATTTTTCCCCTTGTTTAGCTGTTTTTAGATTTGTCGCTGTCAAAGTTGAGTCTAAGTTCTCATTCCTGCAAATTGATCTGCTTCTTAAGTGGGGCAGCGATTTCTAAAGCTAACTCTTGAAAGGTCTGGCGATGGAGCACTTCAAAAGCAATGAGAGCAATAAGTTCAGGTTTTCTTGGTACCGCCAGTATAATCTGCAAAGTGCAACAATTGCAGCAAACTTCGAAGCCTTTTTCTTGCGATTGTTGTCGTCTGGTGAACTTAGATGCTATCTGAGGTCAATATCTCCGATCATTCAACGTATCGATATGCTTGTTATTATATGATGCCAGGCTCGAGCACTCGAAAATAGGTGAACACTATTTTTTCTCGACTGAAATCGTTAGATCACTGTTCTTACCAGGTTCGAGCCATATTGTCCTCAGATTTTCTGAGACAGTATATCCGTTTGGCAACTCGGTTATTTCGATGGAGTGTTCCCCAAAGACAAGTCCTACCAGTTCGATCATTCCAAAGACCTGGAATTCGATTCCATCGACATTCAGACTAACCACTTCATACAAATAATCTCCTGTCTCGTCAATCAAAGATATGTTCAGTGAGCTCCTTTGAGCGAATCCAATCTCGAGTCGAGTATCGCCCTTCTCGTCAACTTCAATTGTTTCAATTGATGTAGTGCGAGAGTAGAGTCTTTCAAAGCCCCTGTCCATCGTCAGACTTGCTCTGCTAACACCGGCAGGAACACCCTCAAGGATCGTCCGGGAGCCTATTCTAAAGGGTTTTCCGCCTATGGTTAGAATACCTGAAGCATCCAGAAGAGGCTCTTCGCTCTCTCTCAGACCGTTCGCGTTCAGGTCTCTGAAGAGGACCACTTCGATTTTCCGCTGGAAGGCGACTCCAAATTCGACACTCTTCCTCTCCCCCGGTCTCAGCTCTAACTGTCTGTTCAAAGTACCGGTCGTGATACTGACACCCGAACCTAGCGAGGCCAGATCCAGTGAGATTCTTATAATTCCCGATGAGACCGGGACGGTAAGTGTTTTGTCTTCGGTAAACACTACATCCTCGCCTATGTTGATAGAGAAGCTCTTCAGGTATTCCTCTTCCTTATCGTATGTGCCCGAAGAATTCGAGTCGACAAAGATACGTATATCTACGTACGCTGGAGACTCCATAAACGGCCAGTAGAAGTCTCTGGATCCGTACTCAGTTATCTGAAGCTCTGGAGAATCCTTAAGCAAGGAAACAAGTGAATCGGGGTATTCTACGAGTTCGACTCTGTAAAGACCGACGGGCAACTCGACAGATATGACTCCATTTCCATCGCTCTTGTACTCTATGCCATCTATTCTCACCTTGACGCTTACGGGCATCTCACCTGTATCGAATTTCGTATCGAGATCCTTGTCGAGGAAGAAGTAGAGGTTCAACTTTCCGGTGCTTCTGCTCTTGAAGAACCAGCTGTCGTCCAATTTGATTTTTACTCCAAAGTAGAAGCCGTCCTTTCCCAGATTTCCAAGGAAGCTCTCCTTCAGCGAACCGAAGCCATAACCGGCGTAGACAACTGTATCCGGCCACAGGGTGAGACCGGCCTGGACTATGAATCTGTTATAGAAACCGCCTCTATTATCGTTTACAAGATATCCGGCACCGGTGATATAGAAGAGATCGGCAAAAGACTTCTCCGCTCTGAGTCCGTTTATTGTGTAAACCATGTTTTTCTTGAGATATATCTCCCCGGTCAGAGCGAAGTTGAAGGTTCTATCATACCAGAAGACAGTGTCAAGAGTCAGTCGGCCTTCAGAAGTCGTTTCTTCTCCGTTTCTGCTTATATAGTAAGCTCCCTCCGCAAGGAGAGCCAGAGGGCTCCTCAACTGGGGAACATATGCGAGGCCGGCCTGGACTTCAAATCTGCTGCTCTGGGTCTTCAGGTCGTTCGTGAAGAGAATGTGATATGCCGGTCTAAGCCTATCAAGACCGAGATACTCTCCCCGGCTCTCTATAAGGAATCGCGACAGGGCGAATCCGGTGTCGAATCTTAGATCTGTATCCAGCCTGAGTTTGAGGGACTCAATCTCACGATTCTCTATACCTACGTGAAGGGCGTAGAAGTCCTCGGTGTTCGAGCCAACGAGAGTGTGTCTTCCCTGTAAGAGAAAATCCAGATTGACGATGCCCGGAGAATAGGAGGCCGTGTAACCGGCTCCAATCGAGACCCTGTCCGAAAGAGTCGCCTCGAGATCTATCTTCCCCGCATCCAGCGAATAGCCAAAGCCTATAATTGTGGTGAACCTTAGATCCGGTAGGAACTCTATCTTCTCTTTTGCTGTTATAGAGACCTTACCAAGTTTCTTCAATATGTATGGAGTCAGCGACAGTTTTACCCTACCCGCTCCGGAGGAGTCAAATGCTACATCTCCTCCCGCAAAGAGAGACTCGCTGATACCAAAGTCGGTCCTCAAAGAGAGACCCGCGACCGGACTGACTCCTCTCAGTCCCAGACTGATTTCCCCGCTGAGCCTGGTCTTGTCCAGCGATAACCTCGGTCTTGCGGTGAGCCGGACTTCATTTTCCAGACCGTCCTGCTTATGTATCAGAGTTTCCTTGAGCGAGACTTCCGTCATAACCTGACCCACTTTGAAGTCTCTCAGCAGCTCAAGCGATAGGGTTCCCGTCTTAGCCTTTTCATCGAAGCTGTATCCCGAGAGCAGTTTCAGCTCAAATAGCTTTGGATTGAGTTCAAGACTGAAACCGAAGCCGGAAAAGGCTCTGGGATTGCCAGGCGCCCTGAAGTTTCTGTCCAGATGAGCTTCGAGATTACCGACGACCGTCTTGCTCACAAACTTCAGCGCCCCTGCGGCCCGCAATCCGAAGTCTCCTGTGTCCGAGGAGACCAGCAGTTCCAGCGAAGGCGAAAGGCCTTCGGAAATACTGCCGTCCGCCTTCAAAGACGCAAACCGGTAACCTTCGCTTAGGCCTCTGAATAGCCCGGTAAGGGCATACTTCCAGCCCGAAGGAGAGTAGGTTAGATAAGCCATCATGTCGAGATCGCCCGGCGAGGTCGAATCGGTAGAATAGACGGCTTCGATCCAGATCGGGTTGAAGTCTAGATCGAAATACGGAACCGGTTTACTGAAGATCAGCAGTCTGTTCGAATTGTAGAGGGTATAGTCTTCGCCTCTTCTCAAAACCCGTCGAGTGATAATCTCGCCTTCGCTATCTCTTGTTATAAGACTTATAGTTTCGCTTCCAGAAGCCGGTACTTCAGACAGGTAATAGGGGCCTCGTATACCCTCTCCCCTGAACTCCTCGGTCCTCTTTCCCCTGTAAACAGGATTCACAAAGAGTTTGTAGGAAAAGACATCGCCGCTGTATTCGCTGGAAAGACCCGTTCCACTTGACAGGAAGCCCGTGCTTCCGCGGGTTTCAAACGTATAGTCTCCAAGTTGAACGTTGAAATGCCCGATTTCATATCGCAGAAAAAACAGGCGAGATGAGGGAGCTAGCGTACCCTTTATCGATTCGTCGCCATGGGTGATATACGTATCGAAATCGGCCAACGATTCTTCACCGAAACGGAAGGTAAACAAGCCTTTATCGATATTGAGGCGACCGAAAACACCGCCTTCAAAGGACAGCGAACGATCTTTGAAGCTGTACTGAAGCTGTGCGCTTCCTGTTATAAGCGGTGGACGCGATTCGACTGCATACTCCAGACGAACATCTTTAGACAGATCGCCGTACCTTACAGAGAAGTCTACTGCATAAGCCTGAGCCGTGGGCTTCAATTTAAGTTTAGAGACGCCATTTTCGAGCTTCAGTCTCGTTCCGTCCCAGTCGGAAGGTTCCAGGACGATATGCGAATCGAGACCTTCAATAATGAGAGTTCCACCGACCGATGATGGGACGCCCCTTTCATCGACCAGCGAGATTACGACCAGTACCTCTGTCACACCGTCGGCGGTGAGTATAAGCGGCTCGGTCGAGACTCTGAATTCAAAGGGCTCTCCGGAGAGATATACCTCTATCTCCTTGCTGCCTTTTGCCGTTCCATCCTGCCAGTCTAGCCTTATTCTATTCCTTCCGGGATTCAGCTTCACATTGAAGTACTTCACAAAAAGCCAGAGGCCATCTGCGTCGTTGGCCTTCTGACCTATCTGGCTCTCGGGAACGACAATATCGTTTACGTAGAGAGTGTGGCGACTTTCTATGGGCATTGCCACCTCTACCATGAGTCTGTCAACGCCGACAAATTCCTGTCCGTTCAACGGTGTGACTATATAACCGTAATCGGAGAACATGGAGGGATCTAGACTCTGATTTCCAGAGACTATTAGCGACGCGGCGTCAAAGCCTTTGAGAGTCAGCGGATTTCTATATGTTATCGTCTCAACGATTCTCTCCCTGTGGATCAGCGGTATATCTATGATAGTGTACATTCCCGGCAGCGTCTCGATCATGAAAGATCTGTCGTCTCCAAGCGATCGGCTATCCTGATTCGGCGAAAGCCTGTAAGGCGTCACGTCAATATCTACCTTGACGGTGTGAAGTCCCGGTTTCAGTCTGTCGAAATGAAACAGTCCGTCCTTATCCGTAACGACGAAGGAACCGTCCTGAAGGAGCAGTCTGACGGGCAGAGGTTTGCTGTCATCTTTATCGTAGAAGCCGTTTCCGTTTTCATCTACATAAATCCTGCCTATGATTCCAGTGCCCGTATTCATAGGCCTGAAGACGCGCACGTCGACGACAGAGGGTTCTGTTACCACTTCCGTGCTGTACTCTTCGGATAAAATCGTACCGATAGCCCTGACCATGTTTTTCAGGAATTCTCCGGTAAACTCGTCGAGTCTCAGACGGTAAACTACCTTTGACTTCTCTCCAGGCTTCAGGTCTCTAAGATTATCGAAGATCAGCATATCTTCAAGAATCAGAGGCTCTACGGGTTCGCCGTCGATGCTTCCGCTTCCCTCGACGTAAGAGGTCCCCGGCGGGATTCTGTCCTCCAGCCTTAGTTCAGTTACAGTTGCTATGGTACTGGGGTTTGACACCTCGATAGTGTAGGTGATCTCCGACCCCAGCTCAACGATCGAAGGAGAGGCCAGCTTCACGAGCTCCAGACTCCCGTGAAAGATCTTCACGGAGACCCTTTCGGAGTCTTCGAAAGTTCCGTCGCCGGAGACGGTTGCCGTGTTCTCTATTACGGTCCCTTCAGCGAGACCGTCAACCGTAGGGCATTTAAAGGTAATCTCCACACTCTCCAGAGGATCAAGAGAGTCGAACTCGACCGTGAGTATTCTCTCTTGACTGTTGAATGAAACCGTAGCCTCTTTTGAAACCTCAATTTCGTACGGAGCCGAAAGGAGCGAGGAAATAGGATCGCTAACCGTGATCTTTCCGGTCGAACTTTCAGACTCGTTCTCCACCGAGATAAGGAAACGCACTTCGGCCCCTGGCATAACAAGCGAGCTCGAGAGAACGACTTTGGATATGCTTAGACTGTCTGACTTCCTGATATGTGGAATTATATCTATCGTTCTGTTCTCCTCGTTACCCATTACGGTTTTCGGTATAAACTTAAAACCTTTTGCAAAATTGCTGCCGCTAACGCCTCCAGGAATCGTTGCCTCCAGGATTATATCTACCTCTTGCCCGGGAGCGACGAACCCGACATCCACATAACCGCTTCCGTCTGTGTCCGTCAGAAGAACTCCCGTATCGTCTTTGAAAGAGAATCCCCAGCCGTCTAGCTGAAAGTTGGCACTTTCGATAAGTAGATCCATTACACCGGGGGTATTTCCGTCGTTCTTGAGAGTATGACGGAATATGACAGTATCGCCATCGAAAACCGTAGTAGTGCTGACCGTAGTGTCCTCAAAAGTCATTTCCGGCGCGTCCGGGTATCCGAAAGGACCTAGAAGAGGGACTCCCAGAGCCGGAATGGTGAAATCGACAGTATTTGTCTTTGAGGACCATGTTGTTCCAAGCCGCGAGCAGGAAACACTGGCTGTGTTGTAGCGCCTGCCGGCCGGAACACTACTTGGGAAGAAGACATCGAAAGATACTTCGATAGACTGCCCCGGACTAACCGGCCCGAAGGTGAGCTCGAAGCCCTTTATCTCTTCATCGTTCTGTGGCGGCTCGGGCAACCAATCCGAACCGTTGAAGTAACGGACGGAGAAATCGTAATTCGAAAAGAGAGAAGCGGAATCGAGAACACCGTCAACCAGATTGCCTCCGTAGTCTATGAAGTCTTTGAGAACGAGGCTGTCTAATTCGTACTCCGAGTTGTTTGTGAGGCTCACCGAGAAGGACTGTGATGTGCCCGGGAGAACTGTCTCCAGGAGTCTGGATTTTGTAGAGGCGACGATCTCCTTCTCTTCTACCTTTATCTGGGCTATGTTGTCGTCATCGGTGTTGCCGGCCGGGTCTATTCCGACTATGTTGATAAACCCTTTATCGGTCAAATCACCGGTCTCTTCGAGAATAACTCTTACTATCAGCTTTTTTGAACCATCGATTTCGAGGTCGACACTATTTACCGGTGTTTTTGCCTGTCCCGAGAAACTCTCTTCTCCTTCATCGAGATAAATACCGATAACTCTAAGCACCGGGACCCCTGATGGTTCCTCTTCAAAGACCTGAGAGGCCAAAAGGGAGATAGTTGTCGGGCTGTTTCCAAAATTTTGTGCCACGTAGTTTAGATCAACCGCGCTGCCAACGAAGCCTTCTCTCTCCTGACCGGGTTTCTCGAATGTTCCGTCGGGCTTTATCGTGAAACCATAGACGGGCAATACCGTACTGACGACCTTATCCGAGAAGATCGTAATGTGATTGCCTTCGATATCTCTGTATCTGGCAAAGGCAAAGTTCTCTATCTTAGAACCGGCAGCCGGCGCCGAGACAATCACTGTTGTCACAAAGATTAATATAAGAAGCATTACGGTCTTCCTGCGCACCTAATCACCTCGCTATCCCTCGTCTCTGTGATCTCCAAATGGTTTTCAGGGGATCACAGAGATGAAGAGCCATGGCCCGAAGGCCATGGCAATTGGATCAATAACCGTCTATCAATACCGGGAAGACAACTGTGCCTGAACCACCGACAGTCAGTGTCCCGATTACCCACTTGACGGTGGTAACAGAGGCAAGATTGTTTTTGTCGAACGTTGCCCAGTCCTCCCAGGTTACTCCGTAATTGGTGCTAACCTGAGACGGTTCGGTGAAGTTGACCGTGTCGGTTACTATTACAGGATCAAGAGAGGTGTAGAACGGAATCGTATCGTAGATGATCAGATTATTGATTGGTTCCGTTCCGACGTCGGCATAGGTTATGGTGTAGATCAGCTGTTCACCGGGTTTTGCATCGGTCTTATTGACGGCCTTCTCCAGAGTGACCTTTTCCGACACAACGACCGTGATATCTATAACAGTTGCCGTAACGTTAGTGTCCTCCTGGACCTCGGCCTTCAGATAAGCGACGTCAGTCACGCCAAGAGGTTCATCAGTCGGGACCTCAAGCCTGAATATACCCGTTACGCTCTGGCCGGGGTCGAGTGGCCAAGTTGCATCTAGATCTACTGGGTTTCCGCCCTGAAGGAAAGTAAAGTCCCAGCCTCTCGTCGAGCTTGGATAGAGCTTGACGGTCACCGATACGTTGCCGGTGTTTGTCAGAGTGTGCTCGTAGTTGATATTCTGCCCGGGTGCGGCCGATCCATTTCGGGAAGGCAAGAGTGTAATGCGTCTGACGGCGTTCACGGTAATCGTGTTAATCTGTGAGTCCTCAGCTGTGGGTCTCGTCAGTGAAGTTGCAAAGAACTCCACGGGAACTGCCGTTCCTGTGTAAAGGGCTCCTTCGGGGACGGTTACTCTCGCTATGATCCTGATGCCACTTTTTGCCGATACCTGACCGGTATTTGTTATAGGTATCATCTCATCTGGATCGAGAACTCCGTTTCCGTTGGTATCGATGTAGAACCTCACCGTATAGCCAGCGGGAAGATCGGCCGAGAGGCTGAAAGTATCGCCAGCATCGGAATTGTTAACAACATCCAGAGGGAAATATGCATAAGAGCCGGGATCGGCGTTCTTGTTTACCGGGGTCTTATCTACGGTAGTATCGGTGGCCGTTCCAGACATATTTCCGATTGCTACGGACGGGAAGGTTATTGGTTCGACCTTGTCTGTGGTCGTGTCGGAGGCGGCTGGAGATATCGAGGAGATAGCCTTTACTTCAGCGGTAATTGAAGTTACAGTGGCTTGGATTTCTGCGGGTATGAAGATCTTGACGGTAATGTCGAAGGTCTCTCCCGGTGCAAGCGGACCTGTGTCCTGCATCCCGTTGTCGTCGGTATCGGGTAGGGGAGTAAGGTTCTCGGTGAAAAAGGAGATAGCGACAACATTATCGAGTCCGGCAGGAAGAACCTCGGCGATTGTAATGTTTATTATGTCCTTCGAGAGACCGGCATTCTTCACCGTATTCGTGAACTCTACTAGAGTACCGGCAACACCGGGCTTTATCGTTATATCGTTCGGATCTACCGCTTCGGGGTTGTCTTTGGGACCGATCCAGACCTTAGTCGTCTCGTTGCCCGGTCCACCAACCATGATAGTGGAGACGTTCGAGCTCCTGCTCACAGTCTCGAGCGCAGTCGTTTTGTAAGTCATTGTTGCCACGTTCTCAACGACACCTGCAAGAGTATCCGCTTTCACCTGTACTCTAAGTCTAATCCGGAAACTCGAGCCTGCAGTTAGATTGGCTATATGCAGGGTCACTGTATTGCCTGTTACATCGAGGGTCATACCTGCCGGAACCTTGTCAAGGAAGCCCAGATATTCAAGACTTGCCGGCAGAATGTCGATTATGGTTATGTCTGAAGCTGCCTTGTTACCGACGTTAGCTCCGGAAATCGTGTAAACGACTTCGTCGCCGGCCTTGACCTCCTGTGGGGTTGCAGATTTGAAGAGAGTCAACACGGCATCGTTATAGACCGTTGTGCGCGCCGCGTTGTCGTGATCGAAGGCATTTACCGGATCGCTTACCGAGTTCACATCAAGATAGACTGTGGCGGTGGTTCCTGCCGCAGCCGCACTCGGCACCCTGTACCTGACTATGACATACCTGAAGTCACCCGATGGTATCGGAATTGTGTTTTTCCAGAGCTCTTCACCGGGGTCAACGACGCCATTGCCATTTTCGTCGTAGAAGACTTCGATATTTTGCGGAGTAAATGTCGATGCGGGATCGATATTCACACTCGTGTTGAAAGTATCGACAGTGTTTGCGAGATTGTCGATCCTGAACTGAAACTGCATAGTCTGTCCGGCGGCACCCGGTTGTTCTATTAGATCGGGTGTGACAAGTACCGAATAGACCGGTAGTACCGTGGTTATTACCTGGTTGGATAGGATTGTTCTGGTTACTCCCCTGCCATCGGTATATGTAGCCGCGGCCTGGTTCTTGATTTTGGTGCCGGCGGCAGGTGGTGCGGCAATCGCGGCAACAGCTATCATGACCGCGAGGAGCACCAGTAGAAGTTTCTTACTCATAAACTCACCTCCTGTGTGTTTTAGTTGGATACCTTAACTTTGTAAAGCACTTTCAATATATCTGATGGCATAAACTGTCTTCCATAGACCCACATTATGTTTGTATAAGCCGTAGGATTGACCAATCTCCTTACTGCCATCCCCCCCCTCACTTCTTCAAAGAATAACGGTGGTTTTCCGAAAGTCTCCCCTCCATCGAAACTGAAGTAGAGCTCTAGTTCTCGACTCTCCCAGTCCAGATGTTCACGCCTCTCTCCAGTTGCGCTTCCCCTTATATAGAAAGTGCCTTCGGGGATCAATGCGATCATCTGGAGACCTTCGATCGTAGATTCCGATACGTTTTCATATGTGAGAACATAAAGAATCTCGTCGCCCGGAAAGACCTCGTCGAGTTCCTCGTATGTCTCTGTCGCACTCTGAGAATCCCAGACCTTATAACTTTCGATACTGACCTTTATAGGTTCCTCGTTGGCAAAACCCAGTAAAAAGAGTGCTGAAAGAAAAACGATTGTAAGGAAACACTTCTTCATCTGTATCCCCTCCCGATTATCTTCTAAGTTTCGTCTTGAATATCAGCCAGCCCGAAGAGCCTGGCTGCAACGCACCAATTATCTTTGTGATATTAACCGTCAGAACTCCCCCCTCGCAGAAGGCCCAATCAAGATTAGCGTCGCCACCGTCTTCGGCGACCAGCAGATACTCGCTGCCATCGACAGAGAGAATCACGTTACCGTGAGAACTGCCCATCGAATAACTGCTCTGAAGTAACTGCAAATCTCTATCCAGAGGATCGGTTATCACAACAGAAGGAATCGAAAGAGTTCCATTGTTGGCAAATGAGATCCTGTACTCGATTATCTCCCCGGGCTTTCCTTCAGATGACAATCCCCAGTCACCCGAGATCGAGAAATTGCGGGTCTCTTTGCGAATCGACAGGCCCTCGGCTCCAACGGTAATTGTATCGTAAGTCTCGGCACGATCGCTTCCCACAGAATTAGACCAGTCTTGAACCGCCCTGACTTTTATCGCGTCGAACGTGCCGCTGATGGCTTCAGTGGGTATGTTGACTGCAAGTCTCAAATAGTACCTTGCCGGAGACCTTGCGATATTGTTATCCCACAGGCCCAGCACATTCCCTGCCGAATCGAGCTCATAAACAGCTATACCGAAGCCTTGAGATGAAATGGTCTCCAGAGAAACGCTACCATAAGTTGCAACGAGCAGAGAATGATCGAGGTTAACGGTACTTCCCGGAAGTCCCGAAACGGTGTTTATACCTTCGATGAGCAATCTCTTCACATCTGCGAAATTGTAGAAAGCCGAAGAATCAACATTCGAATTTATCGTTATAGTATTCCTCTCATCAAGAGGGGCAGAACCGCCGCTATCATGGTCGCCCGTTGATGTATATGCCGGAAGATCCGTCTCTCTTATTACGATTGAATAGACAGGATCTCCGGAGACGAAGAATCTATAAAGACCGTCCTGGTCTGTGTATCTTGTAAATTTGTCCGACCCGTTTGTCAGTGTAACCAGCACTCCCGGTATCCCCGCCTCTCCCGGCTCTCTTGTAGCATTGTTGGCCTGAGAGACGACGCCTGCACCGGTGTCATCGAAGACAAAACCTTTCACAATAAAACCTCTGAAATCACCGAAATCGGCCGTTTTGTTTACTGTATCTACTATCACTTCAACCCAGTTCGGAGTCGTGGATATGTATCCAACAGGATCAGATCCTTCAGTTGATGAATTGAAGAGATTCTGTGCGTCTTCCACAACTCTGTAAGTTCCCTGTGAAACATCGAAGCTATAAAAACCTTCATTGTCCGTCTGAGTATAAGACTGGAAAGTCCAGCCGCTTCCATCAAACTTCCAGAGCTTCAGCCTGACTCCCGCAATACCGGGTTCGGCATAGTCGCGGGTCCTGTTGAAATTGAGATCTTCATAGACGTAACCGCTGATCTTCAGACCCGAACCAACTGATTTATTCGGACCGAACTCGGAAGTACTGTAAGCAAGAATGCCGAGAACGTTACTGAAGCTTTCGTGACGGGTTATAGCTGTTATGACCTTTGTGTCCTCAGAGACAGGGGAGACATTGCCCTCAAAGTTTCCCTGAGAATCTACTGTGAGTGACCCGATATACTTTATTCCTTCACCATAGTCCTCTCCCGAATAAGAGTCTCCATCCCCGGCTCTTGCAGAGTATATTTCAACGACAGAACCAGCAAAGACTGTGCTGGGAGCGTTCTGACCGACAAATCCCTGAATAGACAGAGCGCTCCCGCTTCGCGTTGCCAGAGCTATTACAGGGTGATCGACTTCCATATTGCCATAGTTTGCATTGAGAAGCCCGTCGTTTGGATTCACACCCTCAATTATGTCCGAAGATGGCGATCTGAGAAGATCAATCGCCAGACCGCGATTATCACCAAAAGAGTTTAGCGAAAAGTCGCCATAACTTGAATCGCTGCTAACCCTTATACCGGGACCGCTAAGAGAGCCGTTGACGATTGACTTTCTTATAACTGCTCCCACAGATTCGTTGAGAGATATGGCCGAAGCGGTTGAATCGACGATCATTGTATTCTCTAGAAGCGTCAGTTTGTCTCCCTGTGTATAGACACCGTTTCCGTGAGTCACGCCGGCGTGGCTTCCGCCATTCGATTCTACGATAGAGTTTCTTAAAGTAACTGAAATCGCCGGAGAGACTATCGAAACGCCATTTCCGTCGGTTCCCGAAGGACCGATGCCGTTGTCCAGTACAATTATCCTGTTTACATCTATGGTATTTCCAGTCAGCAGAAGACCGGAGCCGTTGTAAGCGATATACGAGTCTTTTAGAGTTCCGCTCGCGTTGATAACCAGACCGTATCTTCTGTTTAGACTGCTATCTTCAGGTCTAGATCCATCGGCTCTTGCCCCGCTCACAATGTTGTCAAGATTGAAGTTCTGGCCGTTGATGACTACCGGGGCGTTAGTGTCGCCGATAGTCCCGCCGCCGTTAAGGAAGGCGATGTTTTTCAACGAGAAGCCTCCCGCGGTTGCCGAAGTTCTCAGGACATACTGCAGACCGTTCGAATCTATCTCGATCTCTTTGCCGTTGAGTGGGGGTATGGCAATTTTATCGACTCCGGCAAGACCGCCCCCAAAGTTTGAGCCGTTACTGTTTATGATGTTCCCCTGCGCAGTGTATACAGTGCCGTCGATAGTTGTCTGGGTATCGGTAATGTCCGGCAAGGCTGCCTGAGTCTGTATCGTCCACCAACTATTGCTTCCGAAAGATGAATTTTGAGGAGTCTGCATGACGAATCTCGCCGCATTGGCTCCGGCAATAGCATTTGAGTTCAGCACGAACTGCCTGAAGGTTCCCTGATTGCCGGCAACTCTGAAGTCGTTATCTCCAGTGTCGTTCGTGTTGACAATCACGTTGAACGAGAAGCCATGATCGATTCCGCTTACGGATTGTATGCTTTCCGAAAGGTCAACCACGCATAAATGCTGAAAGTTGCTCTGGCTGACGGCCCTATTCCAGGTCGCGAATCTGTCTGAGATTGAGGGATCTAAACCGCCAAAGGCCTGTACATCATTGTAAGCACCGTCTTTGAACTCGCGTTTGAAAGTCTGCTCGGCCCAGGGAGTCGCAGGTGGAAATCCGGGATTGAGAGCTGTCGGAGCGACGCTCTTCGAATCCACAACGACGTAGTATCTATATTGAGGCAAAGGTCCGAAAGAGTAGTTGCCATTGGAATCGGTATTAGTCTCTGCGACAAACACGTCGCCATTACTGATCGCGTCGTTACCGTCGGCCTCTCTGTAAATTCTCACCCTAACGTTAGTTTTTGGCAGATCGACACCCGAAACAAAAGGCCCACCATTGTCTCCTCGGTCTTCAAAGGCTTTTCCGGAGACTGTCAGCGAGATACTGCTACAAGTATTTTCCAAGAGTGCTACTTTTCTGAGTTCGCCGCTATTGTACTGCACATAGGAGTCCATTGTATTGCCTTGATTGTCTCTCACTACTGCCTTAATTATGTAGTCTCCCTGTGGAACCTGAGAATTATTCCACTGTAACCTCCAGGGGTTAAACTGGTCCACGGCCGTTGCATCTCCGATCAAGACCCACTCGAATCCGTCATTGGCAACTCCGTTACCGTTATAGTCAAAATAATAGTAGAACTTAACGCTTGTGACCGTCGAACGTATTGCTCCTCCGACGGCGGTATGCGAATCGAGCACAAAAGCCTCGATCGTGGAAGGACCGCAGCCGGAAATGGTGATCCTGGATGTTAGAGGAATCTGCGAAATATGCCCACATGAATTCACAAGGTCTCCAAAGGGGATGGGTTTATTAAGACCCATCGTATAGGTCCCCTGGAATGCAAGATCTCTCTGTATAGGATTGTTCGTGTTCGAACTTGTAGTGAACGCAAGCTGGAAGATATCGTCGGTAGTGAGTTTCGGCCCGCCTCTGGAAGTAGCGTCTAGAGCTGCCAGTGGCACCTGGATATCCAGAAGATAAACAGTACCTAGCGAGGGATCAACGTACTCGATCACTCTGGTTCTTCCAAAATCCCACACTAGAGGCGAGGGATCTCTATCCCAGTTTGCCGGACTGCCGGGTTCGCCGTCGGCGTTTGTCGGACTAATCAAGTGCTTTGCGCTATCCTGTTTCCAGATCAAATCATTATTGTAGAGATACTGATCTCTGATTGTGCTGAAATATACCTTTATATCGTCGGGCGCAATTCCTTGGTCGGTTCCGTCGAGTTCAATCGCGAAGTCTCTATAACCGTCGCCGTCTATATCTATAAGTATGTTCCATGTAGAAGATTTATAGGGAGTCCCAGAACCTTGTAGTTGTAGAGGGTTGTTGGCAAGCACCATTCTGAACATGAGATTGTCGCAGTCGGCGAAGAACTGTATCGCAGGCAGATTCTGAGAACTGACGAAATCTGCTTCCTGCCTGGGACTGGTCCCCCCATTAGAATTGTCAGTATTGCCTGAAGCGTCGTAAATCGGGTCTCTCGAGTAAGTGTAAGGGATCCACTCGTTGGTTGCCGAAGTGCTTTCATTCACTCGAACATAGTCAAATTCGACCTGTGTCGGTCCCCAGGATCTGAGACCAACTCTTCCGTTCATGAAAGGGTTATCGCTGTCAGTGTATCTCAAAACCTCAATTCCATCGACAAACATAGTGAATGTATTACCCATGGCCACTATGGTTACTTCATGCCATTCCAGCCAGTCGAAACCTGCGGCAGGCGTTCCCGAGGCTAGAACGCCGGACTCTCTACCATCTGTGACCTTTCTCAATGCGAATTTATTCCCAAGTCCCGGATCGACCTGAAAAGCGTAGGCGTTTATGTTCCTGGCAGTACCGGTAGCCCTGACATATATCGCATAACCGGAGCCGCCGGACTGAATCCCGTCGGTGATCCTGCCAAAGCTCCTCACAACGTAATCGCCCCAGCCTTCGTTCCCATCAAGTATCGCTCTGCGCTCGCCAGAAGCGGTAAGCGATAGAATACCGCCGGCTACATTCCAGGAATTCGTAGGGTAGTAATCTATAAGGTCGTTGAGACTGTTGAACTCATAAGAAGCTAGCGGCTGGCTTGGATTATCCGGCCAGGGAGCGGGAAATCCCACCGGGTCTACGTAGCTTGTGATAGCTAGAGACAGGCTAAAAACTCCCGTCAGGAACAGGACCATTGTAAAAAGCAGCCTCTTTTCCATCATTCACCCACAGTCGAGTAGAGAACATACTCAGTCTTGTCTCAGAAGTATTATTGGCTAGAATGAGTATATACTTTTAAATCATTCTAGTTTATAACTCAACGCACAAACATGTTACATACCTATTCTATTTCAAATCAGGCTGGCGAGATGCTAGAGATGAAGTCTGAATTTACTTAGCCGTTGGCCGTCCTCTGTTCTCCGAAGAAACAGCTTTTACGGAGAACGGAGAACCGATGACGGTCAACGTGGTCTTCATCAGCGTTCATCGTCTCTTCTGCCCGGCGCGCCGGAACTGGCCTCGCCGAAGGCGAGACTGGCCAGGCGAAGCCTGACTGGCCTGCGTTAGCAGACTGGCTTCAAAATCGCCTCCTGCCGAAGGCAGCATTGCGACCTGGGCCGTTCTTGCCCAGCCTTGCGTCCACTGATGCTTTTCAGTGCCTTGCGTCCCGGCATGTTCTTTGCCGGCATTGCGACCGCCGACGATCTTCGGTGCATCTCAATCCCCATTTTCACTTGTCAAAGCGGTAAGTCTATCGTTTTCGTCTATCTTCGTTCCTTCCTCATCGACCGCGCAGGACTGGCCGTCGATAATGGCTGTCCGAACTGCTCCTTTGGCTACTGACATCTTGCTCAAACCAGGGGCGTCGAGAATGCCCAGTTTGATTGCCGTGTAAATTGTCTCGGGCGATGTGAGCTCGCCTGTTCTGATCTTCTCCATTGCCTCTATGATCGTTGCAGATTCACTCTTGAGGTATTCCTTGTGATTTTGAATCTCCTTATCCTGCTTGAAGTCGGGAATCCCTTTGATCGCCTCGTTTATCGCCTGTTTGGCCATCTTCACGCTTTCTATGATCTCTGCATCTGAGGCCCTTCTTGTCGCTTCACAGTAAGCGACAACATGAACGATCTCCGGGTCAATGTTCATAGCAGTATAAACGGATGTTACCAGCTGACCCATAGCCAGATTGGGGTCGGCTGGAAGAGACATGAGTCCGGGCCTTACCATCGTAACCGGTGTGAAGTTATCATCCTTCAAAGACTCGATCAATTCTTTTTTTGCGAGCGCCTTTGCCAGATCCATTCTTGGAGAGATTCCCGGTGGCGTGTTAAACATGTACTGCGCAACGTACACTTCTACGCCGAGGCGCTTGGCGCAGAGGGCGGCAAGATAGGCGGTGGTCACTTCGACTGCGGCATGGCAGTATCTCAGCGCCCACTGATGGGCCTCGTTTATCTCGACCGGGATGCCCTTCCCTCCGTTCCAGGCTATCGCCCCCTGATTGTCTCTAATCGCTTCGAGCAGTTCGCGATCCGACCTGCCGTCAAGCTGCGAGTACCATGTCAAAGGCACGGCCGCCCAGGCGTTGTTTATTGTTTCTTTGAAGAGGAGTGAGAACTTTAGAAGATCTCTTGTTCCTGAGTAGCAGCGCATCAATGGATAGTTCCCTGTTCGGCTTGCCTCATATATTCTTTCAAAATCCTCTCTAGTTCTGAAGGGAGCGCCGCCGGCTCCGTCTTCAGAAGAGATCATATTCTCCTGCTGAAAGAACCATTGCTGGCAGTTCTGATCCGGGGCAAGAGAGATGATATCCAGCAATCCGGATTCGGCGAGATTCCGGACGGCCTTCTCAGTTGCTTCAACGGTTTCCAGGCCTATATGATGCCTTATCAACGGATAGGGCTTCTTAGATGTTATTCTTTCGAGAAGCGACTGCGGGTAATCAACCTGGCCTTTTGCATCTGTCGTGCCCCTGAGGAACATAACGACTTCTTCCGGCATCTCGCTGCCATCAAAGACCTTCTCGAAGAGACCGCTTCTCTCTGCTATTTCAGCAGTCTCAACCGTTCCACCGAAGATCAGTCTTTTCTCGATCCCCCTGTTCTCCAGAGACAGCTTCAGTTCGCGCAGTAGCTGCTCGCAAGATTCCTTGCCCAATCTGTAGCTCACCGCAACTATGTCAGGTGAAGCCTCTTCCACACTGTCCAACAGCTTGTCTATACCGATTACACTTCCAATGTATGTCGTCTCGTAGCCTTCCCTTTCGGCCAGATAGAGGAAATTCAGAATGCCAGCAGTGTGTATGTCGCTCCCGATAGCTCCCGCCAGTATCTTCATATCAGGTCCCTTCCTCCACGTACCTGGTAAGTTCTTCAACGGACATTTTATCAACACCGAGACTGGCCAGACTTCTCCCTCCGCTCCAGAAGTCTCTCTCCATAACCGCTCCAGCAATATTGATTATAGAATCTATGACTTTCGTCTCTATTTTGAGCTTCTTTCCAAAGCAGCTGATCGGAACGAGGCTCATCGGCACATCTTCCATTATGTATCTGTTCTCTATGCTTATCGGGGCCATTATCCCTCTATAGCCTTCGTTGCTGTGGATGGCCGTATATAGGTCCTCGCCTTTGACGTCATAAGCATAGTCAAGCCACTCCTTGGCGCCCATTGCCTCAACGCCAAGAGTTTTCGTGACCTCGCAGCGCTCTCTGTCCAGCGCTTCCAAAGCTCTCGCGACCGATGGGCTTATGCCTTCTAAGTAGAACTGGAAGTCTCCGTGTTTCGTCTCAATCCAACCGGCGTTCATAAGTATCGCACCGGGATGAAAGATTGCGCCTATGTTGTTGAAACTTGTGTACAGTACGTTCTTTGCCAGTGTAAACTCGGGCATGATCTCGCTTATTATCGGCATGATCGCCTCGTTTTCCTTTGAAGGCAGAACAGAAATCGGAACGGCGTTCTTTATCCTGAATATCCTTACCATCCCCGGACCAGAGATTCTCGAAGCGAAGACGAAGGTTTGGGCCTCGGCAATTACCACTTTCTCTCTAACGCCCTTCTCCCTGAAGATCTTATCGAACTCGAGCGCGCCTCCGGTTCGGCCCGGATTCAGAACTATGATTTGCCCTTCCGTAACGCAGTCGGCCAGACCGGCGGCAATCTGAGCATGAGCAAAGGCAGGCACGACCACCATGATTGCCTCTACCCCATTTATCGCCTTCTTCATATCCGTTCCGACGTACTTGAGTTTGGCCTTTCCGCTAGACTCACCTTCAACTCTTATTTTCCGGTCATCAAGTATCGGTAGTATTCTCTTTTGACTCCTGTTGTAAAGCGAGACATCATGTCCTCGCATCGCAAGGACCGCCGAAAGAGCCTGTCCACCGTTGCCAGCTCCAATTACTGCTATCTTCATAACGCACCTCCCCAATCCCCTGTGCAGAAAAAGAATAAGAAACAAATGATAACCTGCAAAGAACAGATACTCCAAAGTGAATGGAATCTCTGCACTCCCATTATACAGAAATCCTCCTTGTGAACTAAGTGAATGAAGCCTTCTGAGCTAGTTGGAACGCGATGCGCGGACCTGGCTTCAGAAATGAATTTTGGAGATTTCCTCACATGATATAATTATTATGTGTCAGAATAGTAATGATCCCAGAAGTAGCTTCAGGTAAGTCCTCGCGCATGGAACAAAATGGAGGGATTTTTGATGAGCGGAATCGCTGTTTTCTATAGGGGCGAGAGAGAAATGATAGAAGACTCGCTATCTTTTCTTGCACATAGGGGGAGCGAGACAAGAGTCCTCGCGGCAGGCGGAGAGGTAGGTATGGGCGCTGTGTTGAGCAATGCCTATGAGGATGACATGAATGTCTTTGAAGGGCATGGTGAGTACGTCGTTTTCGACGGTTTTCTCAGAAACTGCTCCGATGCGCCCTGGCCGGAGAAGATACTGAGTCTTCGCAGGAAGTATGGGAATCGATTCATAGATAGGCTGGACGGATCTTTTACCTTCGCAATAGATACAGCCGGAGAAACTCTGATCGCCCGAGACCCTTTAGGCATGAAGCCTCTTTACTACTGCTTCATAAACGGGTCGATCGCGTGTGCCTCCGAACTCAAGGCTCTGACACCCTTCTGTAGTGAGGTGAAGGTCTTTCCGCCGGGTTACTACTTCTCTTCCATCGAAGGGTTCAAGAAGTACTCCTCACTCGAAGACCTGCTTACAGATGAGTCAGATGCTCGAAACGAAGAAGAGGCAGCCGAACTGCTGCGGAGTTCTCTTGAAGAGGCCGTTGAAAAGAGGCTCTCAGCAGTTAAGTATGACGCGGTAGTCTTCTTGAGCGGCGGTTTGGACAGCAGTTGTATTGCAGCTGTTGCTAGTTCGCTGAGCGGGTCCTTGAGAACATTTACCGTTGGAAGCGGCGACGGGGAAGACCCGGAATTCGCAAGGGAGGTTTCCGAGTACCTCGGCACGGATCATAGAGAGCACACCTATGATTTCGATGAGATGCTCGAAGTCTTGCCCGAAGTAATCTATCATCTCGAGTCGTTCGATCCTCCATTGGTCAGAAGCGCTATTCCCAATTACTTCGTTTCGAAGCTGGCAGCCGATGAAGGCAGTTCGTTCGTCTTCATGGGAGAAGGGGCCGACGAGCTCTTCGCCGGCTATGAGTACATGAAGGATCTGCCCAGTGCAGAGTCTATAGACAAAGAGTCGATAAGGATTACGAGAAACGGTTATCGCTCGGGCTTCCAGCGGAACGACAGAATGAGTCTTGCATTCGGAATCGAATTCGATGTACCCTTTATGGACCCTTCGGTGTTGAATCTTGCCTTTTCCATACCCGCTGAATGGAAGATCCACGGACCGGAAAAGACAGAGAAGTGGATTCTCAGAAAGGCGTTCGAAAACGAGCTGCCGGAGAGCGTCGTGTGGCGTAAGAAGAGCAAGTTCAGCGTCGGTTCGGGCTCATCGCATCTGATGAAAGAGTATGCGGAGGAGACGATATCCGACTCCGAACTTGAGAACGAACGGCGAAACAGCGGAATTAGATCAAAGGAAGAGCTTCTATACTACCGGATATTCGATGACCTGTTTCCATGTGAAGGCGCCATAGAGACTGTTTATCGAAGCTGACTGAAACTCGTTATCTAGTCAATTACTCACAGACCTACGATAAATGGTTCGTTTGCAGGGGTGGTTCTTATGACTGCTTCCAGATATGGAATTCCGTCCACATCTTCCAGATCGCAGCAGACCGCCGAGCCCGAACCACTGACAAACCAGAAAGAAGGCCTTCTCTCTTCGATGCTGAGGACGAATTCCTTCATCCGTGAATCGCTGTTTATTCTGTAAGTCTGATGGATTTCATCCTGTGAGTATTTCAGAGCGCTACCAAGGTCGCCCTTTGAGATTTTGGCTACAAATTGCGAAACGCTTTTTATATTGCTCACAGCGTCTTCAAAGGGAATCGATTCGGGAAGCGCCTTTCGCATTACATCTGTGGAGAGCTTGAATTCTGGCACCAGAAAAGTCAGTCTATGATCTGGCATTTCAAACTTCTCGTAGTCGAATCTCTTTCCGTCGTAGTAAGAGACAACGAGCCCTCCAAGCATACATGGGACGATGTTGTCGGGATGGCCTTCGATCTCGGTCCCGATCTCGAGAAGCTTCCTTACGGGAATACTCCCGCCGGTCATGATGTTTGCTATAAACAGAGCTGAAGCAATCGCTGCGGCGCTCGAACCCAGGCCGCGAGCCGGCGGAATATCGCACTCCTGAATTATCTGGATTCGCGGTACCACCTTGCCGGTAATCTTCTCAAATCTCGCTATAGAACTTCTGAAAATCTCTTCGGCATCCTCGATCTCTCGTCCATATCTACCTATAGATAGAACCTTAAGTCGATTCGCCTTCTCGAATTGAACGGTATTATGGAGCTTCAAAGCCATGCCGACGACATCGAATCCGCTTCCCATATTTGCCGTCGTGGCCGGCGCCCTCAGTCTCATTTCAGACCTGCCTCATGAACGACTGCCTCCAGACTGTTATGAATGACTACAGGCATGTCTACAGACTTGATGACTGCATCGGGGTCTTTGAGACCGTTCCCGGTCAAAGTACAGACAACGACATCACTCGGCTGGATAAGCCCTTGATAGGCTTTTCTCAAAAAGCCGCCAAAAGAAGCTGCAGAGGCCGGCTCGCAGAAGACACCCTCGGTGCTCGCGAGCAGCTTCTGCGCGTTCAAGATCTCTTCGTCGGTCAAGGCCTCTATTACCCCTCCCGATTCGTCTCTTGCAGCGACTGCCTTCTTCCAGCTTGCAGGGTTACCAATCCTAATGGCGGTCGCAATAGTCTCGGGGTGTTCGAAGACCCTGTCATATACAATTGGGGCAGCTCCCTCGGCCTGGAAGCCCATCATCTTGGGCAGGCTGCCTGACAGACCTCTCTCGTGATACTCCCGATAACCCATCCAGTAGGCAGCAATATTGCCCGCGTTCCCTACTGGTATGAAGTGGTAGTCAGGAGCCCTTCCCAGAACGTCGATTATCTCGAAAGCGGCAGTTTTCTGACCCTCAAGTCTGTATGGATTCAGACTGTTCACAAGCGTTACCGGATACTCTTCAGAAATCTTCTTCGCAAGTTCAAGACAGTCATCGAAATTCCCATCTATCTGAATTACCTTTGCACCATAGATCATCGCCTGAGCAAGCTTACCCAGAGCGATCTTTCCCTCCGGAATCAAGATTATCGACTTCAAACCGGTCCTTGCAGAGTAAGCGGCAGCAGAGGCCGAAGTATTTCCGGTAGAGGCACAAATTACGGCCTTTGAACCCTCTTCAATCGCCTTGGCGATAGCCAGAACCATCCCTCTATCTTTGAAAGAGCCTGTGGGATTGGCCCCTTCATACTTCACGTAAACTTTCGGTCCGAATTTCCTGCTGATGTTTTCCAGATATATCAGAGGTGTGTTTCCTTCAAGGAGGGTAATCCTCGGAGTACTCTGAGTTACGGGAAGAAATCTCTCGTAGCTAGCTATTAACCCTTTCATTCGATCTCCCCCAGACTGAAGGCACTGTGAATAGCGTTTACACCCAAACGCACCTTCTTGCTGTCAATTACGACCGAGATTCTGCTGTTGCTGGCGCTTATCATATCTATGTTGATCCCTTCATTTGCAAGAGTCTCGAAGAGAGTCGCAGCTATGGCCGGTGTGGCAGTCAGGTTGACGCCCACTATGGAAATCTTTGCAATAGCTCTTTCTATGGTTATTTCTCTGGCTTCGCTTCTCGATTTCAAAATATCCTGCTTGAGCTTTGCAAGGTCGCTCGCCTGAACGGTAAAGGCCATTGTGTTGAAATCACCACTTCTCATACTCTGTATTATCATATCGATATTCACATTCTGCTCGGTAAGAGTCTTGAGCACTCTTGCAGCTATTCCCGGCCTGTCAGGAACTTCCTGCAGAACTACTTTTACGATATCCTGATCAGAAGTTACTGCGCTTACGATAGGTTGCTCCACTTTCGATCCCCTCCATATAAGTGTGCCTCTGGCGTTCGTGTGCGCGTTTTTCACGAGCACCTTTATATCATACTTCCTGGCGAATTCCGACGCTCGGCTTTGAAGCACCTGAGCTCCCTGTTTGGAAAGCTCGATCATCTCTTCCCATGAGATCTCTTTTATAGGTCTGGCATCCTCAACTATCCTCGGATCGGCAGAATATACGCCATCCACATCTTTGTAGATTTCGCACAGTTGTGATCCCAGAGCCTTCGCAAGCACTACGGCCGTAAGATCCGAACCCCCTCGTCCTAACGTCGTGATCTCGCCAGTATATGTCGATCCCTGAAAGCCTGCAACAACGGGAACATATCCATTTGAAATGTGGCGACTCACTAGATCCGCATCGATTGAGACGATCCTTGCATTTGAGAAATTCGAGTCAGTCTGAATCCTAGCCTGATTGGCGGAAAGTGAGATAGACTTCATCCCCAGCTCCTGAATTGCCATCGCTACAAGTGCTATAGACTTCTGTTCGCCGGTAGCTAGAAGCATATCCATCTCTCTGCCGTTTGGCTTACTGGAGATCTCTCCGGCGAGTTCATAGAGAGTGTCAGTTTCGACCCCCATGGCCGAAACAACCAGAACGGGCTTGACTCCGCTTTGAACCTTTCTCTGAACACGTTTTGCAACATCCCTTATCTTCTCCGGCGTATCGACCGACGTTCCTCCAAACTTCATTATCACGACTGAATTGCTCTGCTTCTCGGCGTATCTCGATGCCCTTAGAATATCCGAGATAATCGCAGTTGCAGTTGGTTGTGCGCCTGCACCCTCTCCCCTGAGAATAAACCTTCCAGACAGATCCGTTTCAACCTCTATGGCATTCTCAACACCATCTACGCTCCAAAGTGGATCATCTCTTTCTAGCTCCTGAGGTCTAACATAAGCTCCTTCCTTCTCGAAATCAATCGTCCCTATGAGCTTGATCTTCCTCCCTTCGTCTGCAGCCCTCTCTATATCTAGCTTATCTATACCTTCAATTCCCTTCGTCTCTATTGTCGCTATTCCGGGGAAAATCCCAGTCTTTATCCCCGTGAGCACCGATAGCTTGTATGCTGCATCTAAGCCCTTTACATCGCTTGACGGATCGGCTTCTGCATAACCCCTTTCCTGAGCAAGCCTCAAAGCTTCTTGGTACCCCATTCCCTTCTGCATCTCAGATAGAATGAAATTCGTTGTTCCGTTGAGTATACCGCGTATGCGTTTGATTCCGTGGAATATCAGGTAGTCCTCAAGAAGCGAGATTATTGGAATGCCGCCACCCACGGCAGCTTCAAAGAAGAGACTCTTAATTACGGAACTGCCGGAGAAGTCATTACCGAATTCGGAGATAAGCATCTTGTTCGCGGTAACCACTGTTCTGTTGAGTTCCAGAGACTGTCTAACCAGTTTTCTGGCGGCCTCAGTCCCGCCAATAGTCTCGACTACAATATCGCTGTTGATAATCAGGTCTTCGAAATCCTCTGCGATCAGGTCGGACGGGATTCCAAGTTTGGCGTACTTGCTTCGAGTCCTTGTTATCACCTTGGAGACAGTACATCTCCTTCCCGATCTCTTCTCGATATCATCTCCCTTTTCAGAAAGAATAGCATATACGCAGGACCCTACTGTGCCGAGTCCGGCAATTCCGATCCTCAACTTGGTGCACCCCCTCCTGAAGCAATGAAGCCGCTATTAATCAAAAGTATACACCGTAAACGCGTGGTAGCGGGTCAGGTTGGAAAGAGTGGAATGAGACGCAAGGCTGGCTTCGCCAGGAAGTGAGGCTCGCTGGCGCGAGGAAGTGATGCCCGGAAGGGCATCCGGGGAAGTGATGCTGGCGCTTACGCACCAGGAGGCAAAAACCAAAGAAAAAGAGCAAGCAAATTAAAGTAATCTGATCAGAACGAACCTATTCTGTCATCTTGAAGCGCTCCTGTTAAGGATCTGGTCTTATGGAAAATCGTGGTTGGGGGTCGGAGGTCGGGGGTTGGTCAGGAGCAAAGAAAGCGGTTGACCGTTGAGCGGTTCTCCGTTCACCAGGAGAATCTGTTATTCGTTCCAGAGCGAGGATCTGTTCTTCGTTCTTGGTTAGGACCATTGAAGCAAGAGCATCAAGATTCCGACCAGGAGCTTTGTCGGAATGACGGAATCTAGCCTTTTCGGAATAACCATTTGCTGTATCCCAGACTT
>NZ_DIMV01000056.1:0-45911 GCF_002425715.1 Mesotoga sp. UBA5557 | reverse complement strand
CGGAACGAAGAACCGGTCTTCTTGGCGGTGGCCCGTTGACGGGCAACGTGGTTTTCATCAGCGACCAGCGGGTTTTTGCTCTTAAGCGTACAGCGGTTCTTTGACAACTTGCAACTGCTCTTTCGAAGGACGGGTCCATGATCTGGGACTAAGGACGACTCTTCACAGCGTTCAGCGGCTCTTTTTTTTTTTGCTTCCTGCGAAGCGGCATCACTTCCCCGGACGTTTCTCCGGTCCTCACTTCCTGCCGAAGGCAGCCTTGCGTCCTAGCGTGGTCTTCGCCAGCCTTGCGTCCACTGATGCTCCTCAGTGCATTGCGTCCGCAGATGTTCTTCACCGCCTTGCGTCTCGCTCTTATCGAAAGACGTCTCCTACTTTAGCATGAAGAAATGTGAGAGTTCTCAGAAGGATATTGGTTTTCTGACCTCTTTCCTCATACCTCTGACATCTAAGGTTTTTTGATCTCAAAGAAAAAGACCCGCCGTCTTGGCGGGCCGTTCAGACTATACTCAATCAATCATGACTGCCTTTATTACTTTGTCTCTTTCATTTTCCGCCTTGACCATCATCTCACCGATTTCTTCCAGCTTGAAGGTGTCTGTTATCAAAGGCTTCACATTTACAGCTCCGCTCTTTATCATATCGATGCATCTGGGGAAGTACAGAGCTGGAACTGCGTGGGAGGCTCTCAACTGAAGTTTGTTGAAATGGAACTTGTTTGCATCGAACTTTATGAAGCGGCCTTCGCCGTAATCGATTCCTATGAAGCCGACGACTCCTCCAAAATTCATGACATCGAGCACTTCGGGGATTACGTAAGGAGGTGCGGTGACAAGAGCTCTATCAACGCCGCCCTTGGGAAATTTGTAGGAGCCAATCGGGGTCTTGTCGACGAGTATGACATCCTCCACTCCGAAGCTCTTTGCAACATCTATCCTTATCTTAGATCTGGAATGATTGGCAACGAAGACCTTTCTCGCTCCCATTGCCTTGACTATCTGAACTGCCATGAGACCTATGGGGCCTAGACCAACGACCAGCACATCGTCGTTGAACTTTGGATCGACAGTGTATGTCAGATCGAGCGCTACTCCCATTGGCTCGACGAGAGAAGCTTCTTCGAACGGAACTCCTTCGAATGGCACCGCATTTTGTTTATCGATTATTACCTGCTCGGCAAAGCCCATGGTCAGATTTTCTCTCTCGGCTCTTATAAAGACGTTAGGTGCTCTGTCATGGCAGAGATCGACTCGCCCGTTTCTACAGTCCTCGCATGTCCCGCAAAAGGAGCCACTCTCTACCAGTACGCTCTGGCCGACTTCCACATTTTCGACATTTGAACCGATCTGTTCCACAATGCCGACTATCTCGTGGCCGAAAGTCTGCCAGTCTTTGGCTTCCGTTCTAGCTGTGTGAAGATCTGTCCCGCAGATTCCTGAGGCCTTTATCTTAAGCAACACGTCATTCGGTTTCAGAGAGGGAAGATCTACGTCACGGATCTCGAATTTGAATGGTGATTTTACAAACGCGGCTTTCACATAGACACCCCCTAGAGCTCCAAATTGGAATTAGAGATTATCTCTTCTATCCTTTCGTATAATCCGTCATCCATATCCCATTCGACTGCGCCAAGATTCTGTTCTATCTGTTCGACCTTCTGAGCACCCGCGATAACCGATGTCACCGCTTCATTTCGGATAAGCCAATTGATGGCTATATGACTCAGAGGCTTCCCTATCTCATTCGCCAGCCTGTTCAGTTCTACGACGACTTCGAAGTACTTGTTGAACTCCGGTGTATTCAGCTTCGGATTTGCGGCCCGTACATCGTGTTCGCTGAACTTCTTGTCGCTCATTGCTCCAGCCAAGAGGCCCTGGAAGAGCGGACTGTATGGCAGAAAGGCCATTCCATTCTCCAGAACAAAGGGAAGTACTTCCTTTTCGACTCTGTAATCGAGCGGAATATTGTGGTAGCTCTTTGGATTCCTTTCGAGCATGTTGTAGAGACCCTGCATGCTGCATACCTCTCCAACCTTCATCGCCCTTTTTGCCTCGGGAATTGAAAAGTTTGACAGCCCTATGTATCTGATCTTCCCCTCTTTCTTCAGCTCGACCATAGTCTCCATTGTCTCTTCGATTTCGACCTCTGGATCGGGCCAGTGTAGCTGATAGAGATCTACATGATCCGTTCCGAGTCTTCGGAGACTATCTTCGATCTCTCTTCTTATGCTCTCCGGTTTGAGACAGTTTCTCGTTCTTCCCTGATCGTCCCAGAGAAGACCGCACTTGGTTGCAATAAAGATCTTATCCCTAGAGCCTTTCATTGCCTTTCCGAGGACCTCCTCTGCATGTCCGAGACCGTATACTGGCGCTACATCAAAGAAGTTTATTCCTCCGCTTATCGCCCTCTGGATCGTCTTGATCGAGTCTTCATCGGTCGTTCCATCCCAGAAAGAAGGACCGGAAATTCCCCAACAGCCGTAACCGAGTGCCGACAGTTTCTCTTCTATCTTTTCCACTTTTTTATACTTCAATTCCTTGACCTCCCTTATTCGAGATTTGCGTGGTTCTTGAACATCATTCCAGAATCTATGCTCGATCTCTCCATTAAGTTCATTACGATGATATCCGTCAATATCAACAGCGATTGTTCGAATAGATTCCCCATCGGTTGAACCGAAGAGACACCAGCCCTGTCGGGCACTTTGGGTGTCTTCGTGGGGATTGTAATGACTATGTCGCTATGTCCCGCCACTGTAGATTCCTTGCTGGCAGTTATAGAAGCTATTGCGGCTCCTAATTTTCGAGCCTTTTTGCAGTTTAGAACCACTGAAGGAGTCTCCCCCGAAGCGGATCCGATGATTAAGAGGTCTCCCTCTCCCAAAGAAGGAGTAGTTACTTCCCCCACAACATGGACCTTCAATCCCAAATGCATTAGTCTCATCGCGAAGGCCTTGATTACCAGACCAGACCTGCCCATTGCAAAGAGAAAGACTCTTCTTGCCCTTAGAATACTTTCGGAGAGCTCTTCGATCGATGAATCCTTAACTCCCGAAAGGACGGATCTTATCTCGTCAATAACAATGTCAAGCGTGCTTTCGAATTTCATGAGCCCTTCTCCAGTCTCTTCTTTATCTCCGAAGCCGCTCTTGCAGGGTCCTCAGCTTCCCAGATCGATCGTCCCGCGATCACTACATCGGGCTTCAACGGGAAGACATGGGAGAGATTGTCGGAAGATATTCCGCCCGCAACGGCGATCTTTGTCTCCGGAAGGACTCTCCTTATAATTTCTATCTTTTTCGCATATTCGAGCAGATGCATGCTCTCCCCCACACCGCTCAGATCGGCAGAAGTGTGAACGCAGACATACTCAGGCGACAGTGGAGATACCTTCTCCGCAAATGATTCGAGATCGGAGATCTCGATCGTATCGAGCATCATTTCTCCGCCAAATTCGTCTGCCGCTCTTCTCACCTCTGAAATCGTCTTGAAAGAGGCAAATCCCAAAACCGTTACTATATCGGCCCCATTCTCAAAAGCCATGACCGCCTCGACATATCCTCCGTCAACGATCTTCATATCTGCAAGAATAGTATGATCGGGGAGTCTATCGCTAATCTCTCGAACCAGCGCCGTGCCGTGGGCAAGAATAACAGGGGTCCCGACTTCTATGATATCTATGTAATCTGCAACTTCTTCGGCAGTGCGAATGAAATCGGACTTGACATGGGTATCGTTTGCGAGCTGTAGAAGTATCATCAATAGGTTACCCCGCCGACGAGAATGATGCTGGAATAAGGTATCTGCTCCCCGGTTCTGATTACTCCCTTTGATTTTGTATTTGTCAGTTCCTTGAATTCAACATGAGGAACGAATTCCACTTCTATACCTTCGGGTAGATGCTTCATAGTCTCTTCGAGACACTTGGGACTCACGGTTTTCATCTCTTCCGAAAAGATGACCTTCTCGATCTCCAGCTCTTCAAGAATGGGATCCAGCACATCGAATACCCCTGGCTTTCCGCCTACAATACTTACATCTATCCTGTATCTGTTTGAAGCAATAGGCAATCCGGAGTCAGATATTACCAGAAGGTCTGTGTGGCCCATCGAACCAATTAGATTGCATATCTCCTTATTCAGAATTCCACTTTTCTTCATGATCATCTCTCCCTTCAAATCTTAGTAGTCAAATGTATTCGAAACTTGTAGTGTGTAGCCTCATACCAGCATTGCACCAGTTCCACGTGTTCGCCATTGGCTGCACAACCGACTCTCTCGTAGTATAGTATCGGTGCCCCTTCTTCGATCTTCAGGAGTTTCGCAATTCTTCCTTCTGCGAGCCTCCCCTCGATTATCGCGTCTCCTTCAACAACGGCCGTTCCCCTTTCTCTCATAAGTTCATATAGTGAACCCTCGAAGTTCTCTTCTCCAGTGAGGTTCGAGCGAGAAGTGAGAAAGGATATGAAAAGAGCTAGAGGAAAGTAAGCTTCATTTCCCCTCAGTCTGGTAACATGAAGCAACTCTTCGTCTTCCGAGACATGGAGGATTTTTGCCATTTCCGGACCGGCCTTGACTTTTTTTACCTCAACAACCTTCGTTATCGGCACATGGTTCTCGAGCCTCATCTGTTCGGTAAAACTCCTGATGGTCGTAAGCTGCTCCTGCGAAGCACTGTTCGTGACTATCGTCCCTTTTCCGCGGGATCTGGAGATCTGACCGCTGCTTTCCAGAGCCTGCAAGGCTCTCCTCACGGTCGCCCTACTGACATCAAACACTTTCATCATTGCTTCTTCCGTTGGAAGTTTCCTTCCAACGGCGCCTGGTTCCTTCATATAATCCGAAATTATTCTATAAATCTGGTAGTATAGTGGAACCGGACTTGCTCTATCAAGGGCTATTCTTCTATCTGCATTGAAAAGCATGATGAAATCACATCCTTCTTTACGGTACTCGAGAAACGAATAGGCTAATTCGAATACTGTCTCAGTTTGGCAAGGTCTTCATAGGTCTCTATGAGAGAACCGTAGGCCTTATCAAAAACTTCGAAAAGCCTTTCGTAGTACCTGTGATTCTCCGGGTTGTACTCGATGAACTGAACATCCCTCACAAAAGTAGACGCTTCCTTGAACGTCATCTCTCCGGCTCCAACAGCCCCAATAATGGCCGCTCCCATTGACGTTGCCTCTTCAAGATACTCAGGTACCGTAACCGTCTTACCGAAGATATCGGCCACAATATGTTTCCAGTTCCTTCCTTTTGCTCCTCCGCCGATAAGACGAATCTTGTCGAATTTCCCCTTAGTCTCGAGAATATCGAGGACTATTTTCAGGTTGAAGGCAACTCCTTCAAGTACCGCTCTCAACATGTCGGCCTTTCTATGTGTCGAGGACAGTCCTATAAAGGCGCCTCTAGCATTTATGTTCCACCTCGGGCTTCTCTCCCCAAGCAAATAAGGCAGGAAGACTAGGTTTCCCGCTCCGGGTCTGGTCTGGTCAACAAGATCGTCCATAATAGTGAAGGCGCTCAGCCCAAGTGCCTTTGCCTTCTCTTCTTCGTGCTGACAGAGAGCGTCCTTAGCCCAGTGATACGAAGCTCCCCCGGCCTGCATTGTTCCAGTCGGGCAATAGAAACCCTCAATGGGATATGCGAAGTTAAATGTCCTCGACTTCTCGTCGAAGAGCGGTTCTGTGGAGCATGTGCTGACCCAGCTCGACGAACCGAGATAGAGATAAGCCTCGTCTGGACTGACAATCCCTGCTCCCAGGCAGGCGCAGGCGCCGTCTCCGCCGCCGCGGACTATTAGAGTCTTCTTCGACAGTCCAAGTTCCTCAGCCACTTTCGGAAGAATCTTTGAGACGACATTCGTTGAGGAGGTCACGGCAGGAAGTTTCTCCATATCAAGTCCGAGAACCTCAACGAGTTTTTCCGACCACTTCAGGTTCTCGATATCGAAGAGAAGCGTCATCGACGCATCTGAATGGTCAGTCCCGAACTCTCCGGTAAACCTGGAGACGATGTAATCCTTCGCATTCAGAAATTTATGTGCCTTGTTGTATATTTCAGGTTCGTTGTCTTTTATCCAGGCAATCTTCGGGCCGGAGTACGTTGGTGTTATCCTCGATCCTGTAAGCCTGTAGACGAAATCATTGCCGACGTCTTCAAGCCTTTCCGACTGTTCGACGCTTCTCTGATCGGCCCATATGATGGCTCTTCTAAGAAGCTTTCCGTCCCTGTCCACGGGGATGGCTCCCATCATCTGTCCGCTGAAGCTTATAGAGACTATCTCTTCAGGATTGACAGCAGCCCTGGCGATGAGCTCCGAGGTGGTTTTTTTTACGGACTCCCACCATTCCAGAGGATCTTGCTCTACCTGATTCGGACCGGGATGATAGGTCTTGTAACCCGAAAAAGAACTCGCCAGGAGTTTTCCGTCCACTCCATAGAGTGTCGCCTTGTTCCCGGTAGTTCCCAGATCGTATGCGATGACGTATTTCATTTCCTATCGCCCCCAGTTATCTCCATCACCAGAGCTTCGATTTCTTCCCTTTCCGGCATTGAAGGAGACGTACCGAATCTTGTCGTGGAAATGGCCGCCCCGGCACGGGCGTAGTCTATAGCTCTCTCCAATCCCTCTCCCCTCGAGAGATATGCCGCAAAAACGCCGGCAAATGCATCTCCAGCTCCGGTTGTATCGATAGTCTTCACCTTGCAGGCGGGGACAAGCCCTCCATTGACCGATGGACAGTAGACCCCCTTGCCTCCGAGAGTTATGAGCACAGTGTCCACCGACTTCTTCAATTCAGATGCTATTTCCTCTATCGAATCCATGCCGTCGAGGGGAATCCCTGTCATGAGGCTGGCCTCTATCTCGTTTGGCATAATAACGTCGACATATTTGAGGATCGAATGATCAAATTCCTTTACGGGTGCGGGATTTAACAAGACTCTTGCCCCGGAGTCCCTGGCGAGTTTTATCGCCTCATAAGTTGCGTCGAGATTTGCTTCAAACTGTGTAAGAAAAACATCGGAAGAAATGAAGATATCTCTATTCCTTTTTACATCATCAATAGTCAACTCATTGCATGCCTCCGGTGCAACTGCAATAGCGTTGTTTCCGTTGTTCTCATCTACTATTATCAGAGCGACACCGGTTCCGGCAGTATCCGACTCGAGAAGATACTCCTTAGTAATTCCAAATCTGTCAAATGCATTCTTGACAAATGGAGCAAACAAGTCTTTGCCGATCTTCGTCATGAACTTGACATCAGATCCAGCCTTTCTGGCAGCCACAGCCTGGTTGAATCCCTTGCCTCCGGGGCCCATCTTGAATGGACCGGAAAAGACAGTCTCTCCTACAACGGGAATGTGGGGAGAAAGGGTAGTGAGATCCATGACATAGCTACCGAATACAGTCACTTTATTCATTTGATACCTCCAAGCAATCTAATGATTCTATCTGGGTCTCTTCTCTTCAGCGATCTCCAGCAATTCACCGCCCAGACCCTTGAACGTGTTGTAGAAGATTTTTCCGTCAAAAACCGGGATGGGATCGGGCGATTCGAGTTCAATGCCGTTGCTCTTCAGGTAATCCATTGCCTTTTCAATGTCATCCACAACAAAAGAGAGGTGCTGAAAGTGAGACTGTGATTCGGGAGCAAATTCCCTCTCTTTGCTATCTTCGTAACACATCAGTTCTATTTCACAGCCTTCGCCGGCAACAAATGCGACTTCGAGTTTCTTTTCAGGAAGCTTCTCTCTGTTGACAAGTCTCAGTCCGAGAAGACCTATATAGAACTCTAACGCATCATCGAGATTTGGAACTTTTACTGCCACATGAAAGAACTTGTTTATCTTCATTATCTATCACGCCTTTTTTAAGAGTTTCTTCAGACCTTCGCCCTTCTTTCTACTCTTCACAAACTGGTCGAAGAATACTGCTAGTATGATAATCGCTCCGATGACAATCTGCATTATGAAGGGATCTACTCCTAGCAGATTACCGCCATTTCTGATCGTTTGGATTATCAGGGCACCCATGGCCGTACCAAGAACAGTACCAACTCCACCACTAAGACTGGCTCCGCCGATGACGACCGAGGCTATAGCGTCCAGCTCGTAGCCGTTTCCTCCAGTCGGTACTCCTGCAGCCATTCTCGTTCCGAGCATCAAACCGGCTATAGCACTGAAAATCGCAGCAACGATGTAGAAGGAATACATATTAAGTCGGATATTGATACCGGATAGTCTGGCTGCCTCCTCGTTACTTCCTATGGCATACAGATTCCTTCCGAATTTCGTATACTTCAACACAAACATCATAAAAGCTGCAAGAACGATCCACGTCCATGCCAGGGCCGGTATCCCGAGAAATTCGGCAACTGCAAACTGCCTGTACTCAGTAGGAACACCGGTAACCATTCTCCCGCTTGAGATGTACATAACAACGCCTCTTACAAGCGTCATCATACCAAGCGTTGCTATGAAGGCAGGCACTTTTCCGTCATGAACCGCCACGGCATTTATCAGCCCTACCAACGCACTTATTCCAAGAGCGATAAGTATTCCTACAAAGGTCGGAAACTGGAACTCTCCTCTTGTGGAAGTGAATATCGCGAATACCATTCCGCTGAGACCTACTATAGAACCAACAGATAGATCTATACCTCCAGTGATGATAATCAAAGTCATTCCTATCGCAACAACACCGTTTATCGAGGACTGCCTGATCAAATTAGTAATGTTAGCCCATGACGAGAAGTTTCCTTTTGTTGCGATGGCCAGAAAGACCCACATCACAACTAAGATTATCAGAAGGTTTCTTTCGGTAAAAGCCTTTCTATCCCTCTTTCCAGCCATTTCAGACTGCCTCCTTTATCTTTTCTTTCGAAACAAGGTTCTTCATTGCCAGTGTCAAGAGATGCTCCTCTGAGAAGTCTTTCTTTTCTACCTCGGCTGCCATCTTTCCGTTCGAAATTACGTAGATTCTGTCAGACATTCCCATTAGTTCGGGAAGATAGGAAGAGATTAGAATAATTCCCTTTCCGGATGCCAGAATCTCTCCGAACAACTTGTAGATTTCAGACTTAGTTCCAACGTCGATTCCGACAGTCGGTTCATCGAATATCAGTACATCAGTGTTCTTGCAGAGCCATCTCGCGATAATAACCTTTTGTTGGTTTCCACCGCTCAGCTCAGAGACTTTCTGGAATATGCTCCCGATCTTTATGGAGAGTTTGTCGACATAATCTCTTGCTTGCATGTGTGCTTTCCGATAGTTGATTAGAGGACCCGTCATAGTGTTGTCAAAATTGATTATGTTTATATTGAAATCAACATCCTGCTGCAAGAATATCCCCTGTTTTCTTCTGTCTTCCGGCAGATAACCGATTCCGTGTACCAATGCATCTTTAGGATTCTTGATTGGAACATCTGAACCCCTTACATGGATACGTCCTTCACTTCGGTTGTCGACTCCGAAAATAGCTCTCGCTATTTCCGTTCTTCCTGCACCGACAAGACCGAAAAGTCCGACCACTTCGCCGGCCCTTACATTGAAAGAGATATTCTCAAATCTGTCGCCGGAGAGATTCTCTACTCTCAAAAGCTCTTCGCCGGGTTCCGTATCTTTCTTATAGTACATTTCTTCTATCGATCTTCCAACCATTAGGGGGATTAGTTTCTCAACATCTTCAAGTTCCTCTGTGGTATATGTTCCAACTGTAGCTCCGTCCTTCAAAACCGTCACCGTATCGCAGATGTCGAAGACCTCTTCAAGGTTATGGGAAATGTAGATAATCGCAGTCCCCTTCTTTTTTAGATCTCTAATGATCCTGAACAGAATTTTCGTTTCGTTCCTTGTCAAAACGGCAGTGGGTTCGTCGAAAATGACCAGTTTCGATTTCTGCCATAGCGCCTTGGCAATAGTTATCATTTCGCTCTCGGCTATACTTAGCTCTCTGATGTTTCTGTGAACGTTTATATCCAACCCTATTTCATCAAGAAAGTCCTTGGATTCTTTGTACATCTTTCTCCAGTTGACAAATGGACCGATCATGGGCTGCTGTCCAAGAAAGAAATTCTCCGCAACGGTAAGATCGGGCGTTACCATAACGTCCTGGTAGACAGCATATATCCCGAGTGCCTTGGAAATCAGAGGAGAGTTCCTGGTCACTTCGCTTCCCTCGAAGATCATGGTCCCCGAATCTTTCGTGTAAGCTCCTGTAATTATCTTTATCAGAGTTGATTTACCTGCTCCGTTCTCTCCTACAAGACCCCTTACTTCACCACTCTTGACGGAGAGGGAGACGTCGTCAAGAGCCTTAACAGCAGGGAAACTCTTATTTATCCCTTCAAGCTCGATTACAGTCTTTTCATCAGGCATGCCATCGCACTCCTTTAGCTCCCGTATTTCTTCTCATACTCTTTGAGAATTGAAACACTGGCACTTGAGCCGAAAACGGTCGCTCCCAGCTCCATGAACTTCTCAACATGCTCAAGGGTTCTAACACCACCGGAAACCTTGATCTTCTTCTTGCCGGCAACGACAGAGTTTATTAGTTCAACATCGCGATAAGACGTTGCTCTTGGGCCAAAACCAGTCCCGGTCTTAACGAAATCTATTGTTGGCACATCAACTATAAGTTCACAGACTTTCACAATTTCATCTTCTGTGAGTCTGCTGGTCTCTATTATAAACTTGCAGATTCTGTTTCCTTTCTTCACTCTCTCAGAAAGAACTACAAACTCTCTCTCAACGAGATCCCATTTATTCGACTTCACAGCGGAAACATTGATCACAATATCGAAATCAGTAACTGTTTCTCCCAGGGAAAGGTAGTACTCTACTTCCCTCATCTTCATATCTGTGGGAACCATCCCGAGCGGGAAGCCCCCCGGCCCTACGTTAATCCCAACTTCCGTTCCCTGCACTTTGTCTATTACATACGTGGGGATAGCATACCAAGGTACAACGACATTTCTGAAGTTGTACTTCAGCGTTTCATCAACGAACTTCTCGATATCTTCCCACCTAGCCTCGGGATTAAGCAAGGTATTATCAAATCTTCTATTGAAAGCCAGCTCGTTTTTCATCTAGTAATTACCTCCATGTGGCCAAAAATTCTGAAAATGGGCAGCTTTCGCTGCCCATCGTGTTCATTTAAAACAACTTAAGAATCAATACCTCTTTCTAGAAAATGGATCAAGTATCTCCATAGACTCTTCAAGAATGTCCTTGGTGATGATATAGACACCAGTGTCATAGTATTCGGGAAGAGGCTCGCCGTGAATTGCCATGAAGGCGTACATAACACCCTTATATCCCATACCATGGGGGTCCTGAACGATAAGGGCTTTAAGTGCTCCGCTGTCAAGTGCCTCGATTTCCAGAGGATCCGAGTCGTAAGCAACGGCCATTATCTGGTTCTCTAGACCTCTCTGTTCGATAACTCTCGCAACACCGATACCAGTGTGGTTGTTGTCAGCGAAGAAACCAACCAGGTCGGAATGGGCTATCAAAAGGTCTTCTGCTGCGTTGGCTGCTCTAGAAATGTCATTGTCAACATAGATCGTCGGAAGAACTGTCAGATTGGGTGCGATCTCCTTCAGTCTGTTGATGAAACCAGTGTCTCTGTCGGTAAGAACCTGGACACCAGCCATGGCGCTAATCAAACCAACTTTTCCGTCGAGAGGCTTGTTGTTAGCCTTTAGAGCCTCAACGAGCTTGTCGGCTGCCGCCGCTCCACCAACAGCGTTGTTCGTTGCGAGGAATGAATTGAAACCAGTATCATAGACGAAGTTGTCGATGAGAATTATCTTAATTCCCTGTTTGTATGCTTCGTCCAGAATCAGAGAAGGAGCTTCTGAACTTGTAGAAGAGATGACTATTGCATCAGGCTTCTTGTTAACAACATCTTCGAGTATGGATATCTGAAGATCGATATCGGCTTCGGACGGAGGTCCGTAGACCGTGACGTTAACTAGTCCCTGGAGATCGTGTTCGGCATTCTTGCCACCCACAATTGTGTACTGCCAGAAGTCAGAATCCGTTGCCTTGACTATAAAGGCAATTTCGTAAACTGCAAAACCTAGAGTGGCTCCGAAAAGGATAGAAGCCATAACGAGTAACATAAGTACTTTACGCATAAGCAAAACCCTCCTTATATGGTTGTTCTGTACATACGCACGTACACATGTACGTACAAACAAAATAATTATAGCAAGCGAACGAACTCGCAACAAATTTGAAAAACAGAGAGAATTTTCGTAATTAGAAGTTTGGAGTCAGAAAGAAGACATAATCGTCTTTAATCACTCTTGATCATCGCGGATTGCTTCTGGGAAGTTTAGCCCTCTGGAATCAGTCTTACTGTTCAGTTCTCTTTTCTTCGAATACATTGCAAGTTCTGCATTCCTAAGTACGTCATAAAAATCAGTTACAAGATCTTTCTTAGTGGCAACTCCAAAAGAGGCGCTAGCTTCCACAGAGAAACATCCCACCTTGCTCAGGTTTTCCTCTATCCTTGAGACGATTTCCTCTGCCTTTTCGGTGTCTGTTCTCAGAAGAAGGACAACAAACTCATCTCCACCCCATCGAACGACGAGATCCTCGTGCCTGCAGGATTCCTTAATTGTGCGAGATATCGTCTTCAGATAATCGTCGCCGTAGAAATGGCCGAAGGAATCGTTTAGTGCCTTCAGCCCGTTGACATCCGCAAAAATGACTGAAATCGGAAGATTTCTCGAAGTGTCAACCCTGGACACTTCTTCATCGAAGAAGGTCCTGTTGTAGAGGCCAGTCAGCGAATCGTGGAAAGCAAGGAAACGTATTTCTTTAGTTTTCTTGATCTTTTCAAAGGCTCCAAGAGCGTGAAGCATCAACAACTCGGCAAGCTCGGCATCTTCTTGTTTGAAGCTTCCCGATTCAATGGTGACCGTTTGAAAAACACCGTAATCTCCAATAGGAACACTAAGTACTGCCTTGATCTTACTGCTTGAAGGTCTTGCATCGATTTCCTTCGAAACGTTATCGATTATTATTGTTTTCCCCGTCTTCAAAGTCTTTCCAGCAATCCCCTCATATTTCGGAACGCGAGAGTTGACCTCAATGTTACCAGAATGTCTCTTGGCAACTAGATAGTCTCCTTCAACAACATCCAGACTGTAATAGTCGAAACTCAGAATATCGGTGGCCGCTTTCACTATTAGATCAAAAACTTCCTCTTCTTCTGTGCAGCTCTCCATCTTGAAGGCAATATCGTGGAGACTTCTTATCTTGGCCCTCAGGCGCTCGTTTTCAGTTGCCTTCTTCTCAAGCTCCTCGGTTCTTGCCTTGACACGTCTTTTAAGAGTGTGATTCCAGATCCAGAGGAAAAACAGACCAATGGCAAAGAAAACGAGAATTCCTGCGGCCACCAACAGATGCTTCTTATTCTGTTCGAACCAGTTTGCAGAGCCAAACCACTTCTCGAAAATCATGCCGTATTCCCCGCTCTCTCTTACAAGCAGGAGGCCCTTATTCAGTTTATTGAGAAGAACGAAGTCGTCTTTTGCCGTTGCGAAAGCGTAGTCTCTATCGAAGAGCGCGGTACTCGAAACTTCAAGATTATCGATCTTGTTCTCCTTGGCAAAGTAGAGACATTGGTACTTCTCGAAAAGACCAAAGTCGCCACTTCCTGAGGATAGAAGCTTCAGTCCCTCTATCGGAGATTCAACGGCAATGATTTTGTCTGTAATTGAATTCTCGAGCAGATAATCATACATAACTCCGTTGCGCTGAACTACTATTTCTTTACCGAACAAGTCTTCAACCGTCGTTTCCTTTTGACCCTTTCTATAGAATATCCCCATATGGAGGGTATTGTGGGGAATCGAGAAGCTATATATCTTCTGTCTCTCGGGAGTAACGGCCATCCCTAATAGACCGTTAAGTTCTCCCGACTGAAGCTTTTCGACAACACTGTTCCACTCACCAAGCTCAATCTCAATATCCAGTTCGGCCGAGTCTGCAACCGCACGCATCAAATCGACATTGAAACCGGTGGGCTCGCCGTTTTTATCAACAAACTCATACGGGGGATAAGCATTATCTCCGCCAAAAACGAGCTTTTCTGCAATTCCTGATGTAAACAACAGAGTCGAGACAAGCAATGTTAGAACGATTTTATTCATTTTCGATTCACCCCGGTCCAAAATATCATATCACGATCATTACAAAAAAAGAAAGTCTTCATGAAAAGCAGTCTATTGAGTATTGTCTGGAATAGCTATATTCATTACAAGTAGCAAATCTCGTAAGTTCTCACCTAACTTAAGAGTAATATAATCATAATTGTGCTCGATAGATTTGTTCACTTCCGGCAAAGTGTTGGTATTTCATTCTCTTCATTCAGTCATTAGTTTGGTTTTTTGAACCGTAACGGTTTCACGGATTCTCTTCTTCCCGAATCAGACAGAACCAATCTCTCAAGCCGAGTTTGTTTACCTGCTGCTCTCCTGCGAGAAAGTGATCTACCTGTGTATTAATATTGAATAGAGATGACAGTTCGAGGGGGAGTTCATTTTGAAGATTCTTGTTCTTCTAAAACAAGTTCCGGATACCGATGAAGTTAAGCTCAATCCCGAAACGGGGACGATGATAAGAGAAGGAGTTGGGACAGTTATTAATCCGCTTGACCTTCATGCGCTGGAGGCCGCTTTGAGGTTGAAGGAAGCAGGTGATCATTCGATCACCGTGGTCTCTATGGGACCTCCTGTGGCAGAAGAGGCCGTAAGAGAGGCTGTTGCCATGGGAGCCGACAGGGCGGTTCTCCTTACAGACAGAAGATTTGCGGGAGCCGATACATGGGCCACAGCCATGGCTCTAGCGAGATTCGCGGAAAGAGAAGGTCCGTTTGACCTGATCCTTGCTGGGGAAAAGGCAACAGACGGCGAGACAGGGCAGGTCGGACCCGAGACGGGAGCCATGCTGGGCATACCGGTAGCGACCTATGTTTCCAGCATAGTCGATCTCGGGGATAACGGGATTACCGTTGAACGCGAAGTAGAGGACGGCAAAGAGATATGGAATCTCCCTCTGCCTTCACTAATATCGGTGACAAAAGACGTTAACGAGCCGAGACTTCCGACATTGGGTGGCAAGAAACTGGCGAAAGATGCGCCCATTGAGAGAATCGGAAACGATTCTCTTGCAATGGATCCATCGGAGACCGGTCTGACTGGTTCACCTACGAGAGTAGTAAGGATAGGAACGCCAAAACTCTCAAGAAAGGTCGAGATGTACGAAGGAAGCAATCTAAAACATGGGATAGATGAGATAAAAAAGAGACTGCTTCCATATCTGGTGGTGAATCATGAGTGATCTCCTGGTAATCGCAGAAAGAAGAGGAAGCGAAATCCATTCGAGTACTTATGAACTACTGGGGAAGGCTCGCGAGCTTTCACTCAAGCGTCCCTTCAACGTTTCGGTAGCGGTCCTCTCTGACAATCGACTTGAAGAAGATGCAACGGCATCGCTCTTCTCCGGTGGGGCCGACAAAATTATCATGGCTATAGATAAGAGTCTTGGAAGATTCAACTTTGAGCCCTACACAAAGACTCTTGCCGCGATCGTCAAGAAACTCTCGCCGGAAATCGTGCTTGCCCCGGCGACGACTTCGGGGAGAACCTACATGCCCGGACTGGCCGCGCTGTTGAAGACCGGCCTTACTGCCGACTGCACCGGACTGGATATTGAGGAGGACACAGGAAATCTGCTGCAAACCAGACCGGCAATCGGAGGCAATATAATGGCTACGATCAAGACCCCTAACCACAGGCCCCAGATGGCAACGGTTAGGCCAAAGACATTCTCGGCCTTGAAGGAACCCTACATGGGAAGCGGCGAAGTGGAATCCTTCGAGGTTACTCCAGAGATGATCGAGACAAACGCAACGCTTCTCCAGTTCAAACCAATAGGCAAAGGAAAGAAAGGCGTTCAAGACGCAGAGGTAATAATCGCGGGAGGGATGGGTCTCAGAAAAGTTGAGAACATGGAACCGATCTACAGACTTACAAAGCTGATTAATGGGACCGTAGGTGCTTCAAGAAAGATCGTTGATTCAAAGTGGATCGGACATGAAGCCCAGGTAGGACTGAGCGGCCACACGGTCAAGCCGAAGATCTACATCGCTGCAGGAATTTCCGGAGCCGTTCAGCACATTGCAGGAATGCAGACTGCTGAATTCATAGTTGCAATAAACAGAGACAGAAACGCAGCGATATTCAACTTTGCAGACATCGGGCTTGTAGGAGATGCCGTAGAGATCTTGAACGATCTCGTAGAAGCTCTCGAGTCGGAGGTGAAGAAGTGAAATACGGACAGCTTAATGCCAACCTAATAGAAGAGCTTCAAAGGCTTCTACAAATCCCTGTGAAGTACGACGAAGAGTCTCTGGATCGATACTCGAGAGATGAGACGGCAGAAGTGAAAGCCATAAGACCCGAGGTAATTACTTTCCCGGTGAGCACTGCCGAGGTTTCGAAGATTATGAGATTTGCAAATGAGCATCTGATTCCAGTAACTCCGCGTGGAGCAGGAACCGGACTATCCGGAGGTGCAGTTCCGTCTTTCCGGGGAATTGTCATGAGTTTTGAAAAGATGAACAAGATCCTTGAATTCGACGAAGCCAACATGATGATTACTTTGGAGCCGGGGGTTATCACCGGAGAGATCCAGAAACTGGCAGACAGGCACAACCTTGTTTACGGGGGGGATCCCTGCAGCAGCGAAAGCTCATCGATCGGGGGTAACGTTGCTGAGAATGCCGGCGGAAATAAGGTCATGAAGTATGGGCCCACCGGATTTCACGTTTACGGTCTCGAGGTGGTTCTACCTTCCGGTGAGGTGACAACTTTCGGCGGGAAGAGGCTCAAAGATGTCAGCGGATTTGACTTCGTCCACCTCTTGGTCGGTTCGGAAGGAACTCTTGGAATAGTGACCAAAATTATCCTAAGGCTCCTTCCGAAGCCGAAGTATTCCGTGGCACTGCTCGTGCCCTATCCAGATATTGATACTGCGATATCAGCAGTGCCGAAACTAATGAGCGGCTCCGGAGTTGTTCCGACTTCTCTTGAATTCATGGACGCCTCATCTATCAAAGCAGCCTGCAGATTCCTGAATGTGGAGTTCCCATACGCAGATGCCGGAGCCCATCTGATAATTGAAGTAGAAGGCAACAGCAAGGATTCGGTATTCGATGATTACGTCAAACTCGGAGAAGCCGCTATCGAAGCGGGCGGTCTTGAGGCCTTCGTGGCGGACAACAGAAATACAAGAGACAAACTATGGAAGGCAAGAAAATCGATTGCTGAAGCCCTCGCTGCAATAAGCCCAATACACAGCATGGAAGACGTCTCCGTTCCGATGGCAAGTATACCAAAACTGATAAAAGCCTCCGAAGAGATAGCCGAGAAGTATGGTCTTGAGATGATCTCCTTTGGTCATGCAGGCGATGGAAATGTGCACGTAACCTTCATAAAGGGGAACCTTCCTCAAGACCAATGGGACAGAACTCTCCCGCTGGCCGAGAAAGAGCTCTTTGACGAAACCACAGAGTTGGGGGGCTGTATCAGCGGAGAACATGGTATAGGAATCAAGAGAAAGAAGTATCTCGCATCGATAATCGATGAATCCCAGCTTGAACTAATACGCGGCATAAAGAAGGCCTTTGACCCGAACAATGTGCTCAATCCAGGGAAGATTGTCGATCTTTGAAAGAGGGGAGAGCCGTGGTAGGGGGTTGGTAAGAGCAAGAGATCAGTTGCAAGATGCAGAAGCGATGCTGCCTCCGGCAGGAAGTGAGGCTCGCTGGCGCGAGGAAGNNTGCCCGGAGGAACATCCGGGGAAGTGATGCTGACGCTTTCGCGCCAGGAGGGAGAAGAAATTACCGAGGTCGGGGATTGCAGGTTGGGGGTTGGTAAGAGCAAAAGATCAGTTGCAAGTTGTTGTTAGTTGTAAGAGCGAAGGCCGGGGTCGGAGGTTTGTGATTGGGGGTTCGAAAGAGCAAGAGAAACTGGTTCTCCGTTCGTTGACAAAGAACCCGTTATTCGTTCCAAAGCGAGGATCTGTTCTTCGTTTTTGGTCAAACCATCCATTTAAATAAAGAGAAGAGAAAAGCAAAGAGGGCAGGCAAGGGTTCGGGATCTCCAAAAGCCTTGAAAAGCTCTTGATCCCCTCTCGAGAGTTCATCATTACCCATAAGTTAGGGAGCTAAAAAGAAATCATATTATGCTTCTTCTCTCTTGGCAGTGCATGCTGTATTTGGCTCCTGATGATCCTGATCTTAAGTCCTTCCTTGAGGGAGGAGGGCCAAGCAGTGGCGGAGGGTGTGCACTAATTCGCAAGATCGAGATCGCAAAAAAAAAAGACGTAAGAGGCAAGAGGTAAGAAGAGCAATTAGATCTTGCCTTTCTGACCTCTAGCCTCAAACCTCTTACATCGTCCGCAGCTCAAGACGGTCGAGATTAGCTCCCGTACAGAACCACTACGGGATGAGAAAGTGAGTGGATTCCAGCGCAGGCTCAGAAGTTTAAGCTCTCGAATGACAGTCCTTGACGTCATCTTGGCACACTGCAACTGACAACTTGCAACTGTTCTCGGCAACGAAAAGTAACTCGCTATAATAAAATCGACTTATTATTATTTCATTCTATATATAGAGCAGAATATCGAACAGAATGGAGGTCATTATGGATTTGAGAGAAGAACTGGTCCTTTTTGCAAGGCTGGCGTGGGACAGAAGACTAACGGAAAGCACCGGCGGAAACATGAGCGTTCGAATCGGAGATCATATTGTGATAACTCCTACAACAATGGTGAAGCATTTTTTGACGGAAGAGGATCTGGTCGAGGTCGATCTTGCGGGAAACAAAGTGAGAGGAAGAAGAGAAGCATCGTCTGAATACAGAATGCACTTGAAGATTTACAGAGAGTGTAACGAAGTTGTATCCGTTTTTCACGCTCATCCTGTCCATGCAACGACTATGGCCGTTCAACAGAAGGAGTTCCCGGTAAACGTCCTGCCCGAAACGGCGCTCATGCTGGCTCCAATAACTTATCTGCCCTACAAAATGCCAGGCACAGACGATTTCGCAGAGGTATTCGGTGAAGGCTTGAAGCAGGGTTCGAGAACCTTTGTTCTCAGGAATCACGGTGTCACCGTTACCGGTAAAAGCATTGAAGAGGCTTACGCCAAGCTCGAAACACTGGAATTTCTGGCGCAGATAACCCATCTCTCAGGCGCAAGGCCCGGCCATCTGGAGATCCCTTCTGAAGAAGTTGAAAGGTTCTTGAGAAAAGTTAGGGGGTACTAGAAGCACCGTAGGTTCTGAACTGATTTCGCTGGAGCGATTTCTGATTCTTTTATGCTGAGACGACTTTCGATACCCTATTTGCGGGTCTGTTCAAAAGAGAGTTCTTGAGACTTAAGAGGAGTTCTTCTCCTTGTAGCCATGCTTCATGAAGTAACAAGACCCCAGATTTTCTGGGGTATCTTTTGAGCTATCTTCACTCGGCCGTGAACTTGTCCCATTCTCATTCATCGATAGACGTTGAGTTTGTCCAACAGTGACTGCCATCTTGCAGAAAGCAGAAGATGCTCGAGATCTACCTTACAGAGCAAAATCTTTCTCATCGCACCTCATTTCTCGAACCCGCGTTTCCTTGAGAACCCTTGGAGCTTATTCCATTCTCTTGTGCAATCTCTTCAAGTGTCTTGTCTGTCTCTGCAAACTCCTTAGCTAATCTAAGTTTGAACTCAGGATCATAACGCTTGCCTCTCGGATGCTTCATCCATATTCACCCCTTCTTAGTCTACTATTCCTAACTTACTTGTCCAATTCCCCTGGGGGGTGAATACGGAGAAACTGAAGGAGAGGCAGTGCAAAAAACACTACCTCTCCAAAATGCGAACTACTCTTCAAATAGCTCTTCAGAAAGCTATCAGAAGAGGACCACCGAAGTGGAAGCCGAAGCTGGGATAGCTCCTTCAAGCTCGGCAATGGCCATGATAACGTATGATCCAGACTCGAGTTTCTCAAACACACTTGCCGGTATCGTGCACTCGAAGACGCCATGCTGGACCATAACAGCCTTGAACTCGACGCTTTCCTGACCGAAAATCAAAGAAACCGTTACTTCTCCGACTGTCGCAGGAATCGCCTCGTCAATCGGGTACGTGACTTCCGCGACGTGGACCGTTACTGGAAGATCGCTACCCTTCCCTATGAAGGCGGGGGTTTCGATACTGTCAATCTCCAGTCTTAGCACCTTCAGTTCCTCTATCCAGTAGGTGTCTTCAAATGGATAGCTTGGATCTCTGAAAGCTCTTAGTTCCATGAAGTTAGATGTTGAATCGAACTTTGAGAGATAGAACGGACCGTTGCTGATGTAAGCATGACCGTAGTTGTCTATGAATTTGATCGCCGCATCGTATCTCTCGAGAACATACTGCTCATCCACAAACTCCTTGATGTAGTTTGGAATGTGTTTCCTTTCCTTCATCTCGACAAGTTTAGCTCTGATGTCTTTCACACACGCAGGAGCAATAGCATCGACTTCGGTGAAGGCAGGATCCATAGTTATTGAGTAAGAAGTGCCGGACTTGCTGCCTTCAGTTACAAGCAACGACATTGCTTCTGCGATTTCCCATGCACAACCGACCGCATGGCCCGATGCAGAGACACTTATACCCGGCGCTCCCCAACTAGCAACTCTTTCCTTGCTCGCGGGGAAGTTGTAGTCGAAATACACCGTTATGGTATCATCCTCGTTCAATACCCAGCCTATTATAGTATCCAACGAACTCTTAAGCGACGAGGAATACGCCCGCTCGTACTGGAGGTCATCATCGCCCTCTTTGTTGGCCCATTCCATCTGGAAGCCCTGAGCGTACAGAAAATCAACTATCGAAATTGGTTGTCCATGATGTAAGTTGCCGAATCTGAACTCATACGTAGCCATAGACATCGATTTTTTCCCTTCTCCAACCTCCAGCCAGGCTTCGTTGAACGGGCAGTAATTTATCGCATTTGTGGGAACATCAAAGTCGCCTAATACATCTCCCTCTTCGTTACGCCTTGCCCTGGTTTCAACTTCAACCGGTACCGCTCTTAAAGGTGTGGGGATAGCTGAGGCCGGACTTTCGAACATCGCGGAATCATAAAGGTTTCCGGCTATGTAATTCGAGTATACGCTGTCAAAACCGTCCGTCCCTATCGGGTCCCAGGCATCCATGAAGAGCGACCCCATAGCCGAGAACTGCGTTATGAATAGCGTTCGGTCATCTGTAACGGCAGTTCTTATCGACCAGGTGTTGAGACCGTCCCCAAGCCCATAAGCGAATCTCTGCTTCAGTCTCGCCGAGTTGGCAACGAAGAAATCCAACTGATTTACAACATATATCCTGACTGCTTCCTCAAGACCCAGCTCAAGACCTCTCAGCGCCAGTTCCCAGTACTCCTCCTCGGTCAGGAAGTTTCCGGTATAGGCATTCAGTGTAACCTCATCAATCTCATCCTGTTGATAGTTCCAGAAGCCTTCCGTCATTCCACCTGGCATGTACCCGTACCACGGGGCGTACATCTGGGCGACGATATGCTCCCAGAAGGCTCTTGTTGCTCCTGCTCCCCAGCCTTCTGTGTACATCTGCCAGGTGAATTCCGCCGGATCTCCACCGTAAACAACGCTGCTGCATTTGATCCTGTCCCAGTAAAGCCTTTCAGCCTTCAGTCCTGCCTTTTCCAGCTGATCGGCGATGTAATCTCCTTCCTTTAGGCGGCCTTGAGGGTCGTCCACTCTAATGGCGATTTTGATCGTAACGGGCTCATTGTCAAAGTACCAGAAGCCATCGGCTCTCTTCACAAGCCTTCCGACATTTTCCGGAAGATTAGCCGCAGCTTGCATAGAGCTTTCTATTACTTCCAAAGCTCTTGCCTCGTTACCCTCTGCTGTAAAGCCAAACTTCGTTGCGAGAAGGTTATAACGGTACGTTCCAGGCTGTCCCGTTGTAGCCATAGTGAAGGCCGGAGTGCCTGCACCTCCAAGAATCTCATCGACTAGGTACTGTCTGTTAATCAAGTCGTTAATCGCAAACCTGATATCCCTGATAGCAAAGGCATTGAAGTACTCCTTGCCCCCAACTTCTACTACATAGGGCGCTTCGTTGGGAATCGGGTTCATCAGTAGCGACCACGAACCGGATGGAACGGCATACAAATCAAGCTTGTCTCTGGTGGCCTGATCGAGTCCGAAGATCTGAGGACCAGATAGACCCCACATGAAGATATCGGTCATCCCTTCCGCAGTATCTTTCAGAGCGATATCTTCGGACATCCTAACGTTGAAATAGACAAGATCAGGATAGGGCCCCTTCTGCACTGCAAGCGCAAGCCCGCCGAGCAGCAACAACATCACTAACACAGAAGTTGTTAGTCTTCTCTTCACTTTTTTCGCCTCCTTTTGTAGTTGCTAGTTCGTAAGAGACACAGTTTTGACTGGGATAAAGCTGTTTCAACTAGGTAATGACAAGAAACGAGAGAGATTATCAAAGAGCAAAAAAAACAGTGTAATCGATGATCGATACTGAAGTAATCAACGCTTCATAAAAAAGCAAATGTCTTACGATACTATTATATTACATTTGGACTCAAAAGACGAAGAACTTCTCTCTTGAGTAGATTTAATTGTGATGCATTACAGAACAAACTAGCCTTAGTTACTGAGAATTTGCCGGATAAACCGATGTCTGTTACTTCTCTCTATCGACGTATCCCTTTTCCTTCGATAAGCTCACCGTGCCAAGGACATTCTACGCAACTGTGAAACCATCTTCATCAAGAATAAAGTAGGCTGCAAGGGCCCAATCGGCAAATCTTCTCCCGATCAGAAGTAGCCGGCTGTTTGAAATTCCTTCCTTCAGGAACCTATGTGCTCCTAGAAACCAACCTTGGGTACACTCTCAGCAATATCGTCAGTCTCTTTGTTCTACAATGAAAGCATTCAAGAACGCAGGCATCCTCTTATCCGAAGAAAGACTTAACAAAGATCCTAATGACCTCGGCTCCCCCGATAAAAGTCCCCACACTGCTTCCAACGTTCGCGAATACTACAACCAGAAGGATCTTCGTAACTCTGTTTTTCCAGAACCCTTTGAATGAACTTACATCTTCGTTCAAGTTTTCAAAGTCGAAGACCTTTGGCTTTCTCACCAGCGCCTCCACAAGACCGGCAAACCACCCGGCAGCGAGAATAGGGTTCAAGGAACTCACCGGAGCAATGAAGAAAGCAGTCAATATAGAGAGAGGGTGGCCAAGAGCTGCAATAGTCCCCAGAGCAGAAAGCGATCCGTTCCAGAGGATCCAGGCCAGTATCTGGTCTAATCCGGCATCCCTGTTCACGATAATAGTAGATACCATGAGAGCAATAATGACTATTGATATGGTCCAGCCGATAATCTTACCGGTCTTCTTCTTCGGAGGGATCTTGCTGAGTGCCGCAAGGTCCTGATCCTCTTTTATAGCCTCTTTCAAACCCGGGACATGTCCGGCACCAACGACTGCGACTACTTTCTTTCCTGGAGCCGTCTTGATCTTCTGGGCAAGAAACTTGTCCCTCTCGTCAATAAGAGTCTCCTTCAGCTGCGGAAAAGACTTTGAAAGTTCACTAAGAGCCGATGTAAGCATATCACCCGACTTCATCTTTTCAAGATCTTCTTCGGTTATCTTCTCATCGCTGAAAATTGACAGAACGAGAGTGAAGAAGAGTTTCGTCTTTCCCCAGAAGCCGAGATTTCCCCATATTCTTGCGAAAGTAACCTGAATATCTCTATCCGCGAGAACAAGCTGCGCTCCTATCTCTTTTGCCGACTCAATAGCCTGCAGCATCTCCTGTCCAGCTTGAATTCCTATCTGCTTCGCCATTCTCTTCTGATAGGAAGAGAGTATGAGATTTGCCAGAAGAAGAAAGGATTTCTTCTCCTTAACAACCTTTGCGATATCGGTCTTCTTCCATCTATCCTGATCCTGCATCGATTGATAACGGGAATTACACAACTCTATAGCAACGGAATCGGGTTTCTCTTCCTCAATGATCGTCTTCACTTCTTCGGCGCTGTTCTTTGATACGTGGGCGGTACCGATAACTATCAATTCTTTGTCATCAAGCATTATTCTGTGCACTGTCTCGGACAACGAAATCACCCTTTCGATTTAATTATCAAACTCTATTTAATCATAATCTTGCAGCTAACTCGTGTTTATGAGATTATCAATTATATAGCTGATTAAGATGATGTTGGGAGGTGTTCTCTTGAGCAGCCCCGTCCGAGCTGAGATCGGAGATCTCGAAGGAGCTATTGAGCTCGCATCTCTGGTCTTCAATACTGAAATGGGCAAGATCTTTCCTGTGCTTTTCTCCGAGGAAAACGTTAAGAACATAACCGTTGTCAAAGAGGCTGGAAGACCTGTAGCGATGATCGGGCTCCTTCCCAGAGAAATATCTCTATTCGGTCACAGAATGAAAGTTGGACTCGTTGGTTCGGTATGCACTCACCCAGACTACCGCGGAAAGAATTACGGCGCCGTGACTCTTGCCAAGGCAGAGGAATTGGCTATAGATCTGGGACTATCACTGCTCATCATATCCGGAGGAAGAGGGATGTATCAGCGTTTTGGAGCGGTCAAACCCCCCGGTCTCAAAAAGATTGTAGTGAAACATGGTAGAGCAACCGCGATGAGGGAAGCGAAGCGTACCGACATCGGAAGGATTCTTGACCTGTACCGACTGAAACCCGTCAGATACATCAGGAGCTTTTCGGATTTTGAGAAGATCTTCTCGACAGGATACGCAGTGGCCAGAAAGACAAAGACCTATATCAACGACAGAGCGTACATCACCGTTGTGGAAAAGGAAACGGTGAATCACGTTGTGGAATATGGAGGCAGCAGCAAGGACGTAATATCCTTGACAAGAAGCTTCATAGAAAAAGAAGGACTTGAAGAGTGCACTATAATCGCCGACAGACTATTCAGAAGCGAAGAAAGCCTGCCATGCGAGTTTCCGGGAACGGCAAAGGTCATTTCGAAACGCCACTTCTTCGATCAGATGGAAAGCTATTTCACCGAGGTAATGCTTTCGGAGGATTACGACAGATTTCTGGAGAGTGCTGAAAGACTCTCTTTGGCCGAACTTAATCAGGAGATTCTATGCTGCAGCAAGTTCAAGGGTCTTCCTATAACTCTTCCAGACTACGGTTTTGATTACGTGTGATGAGGAGGAGTCTGCTTACAGAGTCCAGTCAAAAGGCTAAAATCATCGCGCCTGTGAAGGCTACGCCTTCGCCAGTTTCGCTTCGCGGCCGAGACCAGTTGCAAGTTGCCAGTTCCACGTTGCAAGATCTAGGTGCGAAAAATAAAAGATCAGACTAAAGGCAGGCGCCGAAGAACATCGGCGGACGCAAGGCCGGGCAAGAACGTCCCAGGTCGCAATGCCTTCTTCGCGGGTATGAACCGGGTCCGGGGTCTGGTTAGATCGCTAGAAGCCTTTCTTGGGAGAACAGCTGTTTGTTCGAAAGAGCAGTTGCGAGTTGCATGTTCCAAGTTGCAAGCATAAGAACCGCTGTGCGCTTAAGAGAAAAAATCCTCTGGTCGCTGAGCGAAAGAATCCGTCATTATGAACTCCATTCAGAATCTCGTGTTCGTGGTTTTTGATCTAAACCAAGAACGAAGAACAGATCCTCGCTCTGGAACGAAGAATTTTCCTCGGAGAACGGTGAACTGTTCAACGGAGAACCAGTTTCACTTTGCTCTTTCCAACCCCCTAATCCGCTACCCCCCCGCCCCGGTTTTCATAGAACATTCTTTTCTTTACATTTTCCTTCGAAGAAATCTATTGATCTTTTCAGAATCGTCTTCTTGAGGAGTATTGAGGTCAAATGGCCTGTAGGCATCCATCGGAGTGTCGAATTTGGTATCCTCTCTGAGAGTTCCTTTGTGGAGCGTCTGGGGACGAAAATGTCGAAGAGGGCACCGTTTATGAGAGTCGGACACTTGACAAACTTCGCGAATGTCAGTGGGTCGTACTCAAAGCAGGATATTGGAGCACTACCGATTTCCAGCTCGGGGCCCTCCAAGGAACGGATGTATCTCTCATAATCTTCACCATGCAGTTTCTTGCATTTCTCCTTGTTGCAGGACCCGTCCTCTTCGTATTTGACTCTCATCACACCTGTCACGAAGCTCTTCCAGGTTATGTGGTAGAAATTCCCGCCCGTGACGACGAGCGAGAGTGCGCAGATCGACCTGTCGAGTGCCGCCGTTATGACAGATATAAACCCTCCGAAGCTGTATCCCATCAGAAAGTAAGGGGGAGGGCACTCCCATTTGAGGTAATTCAAACATGTAAGACCGTCAACAACCGCGTTTTCAAAACGCTCCCTAAGCACATCTGTTCTAGGATCGAGAAACAGCTCTCCCGATCTGTAGCCTATGGGGGTTCTTTCGAAATGATAGGGAAGTATCATCATAGCACCGGCGTAACCCGTCTTCGCAAGGTTTTCGGGAAACCACCTCAGGTAATCGAGGTTCTTTTCCCCCCTTCCATGAAAGAAGAGAACAGTCCCCTTTCTTCCTCCTTTGTAAAGGTATAGAGGAAGATCTCCGTTCTCTGAAAAGCCACTCGGATAGTTGGACTTCAGAATTATTCTCGAGCCTTTATCGCTATCGGATCTCTCTATTATTTCTGGATGATCGGAATAACGTCTTGCAAAAACCACATTCTCCATTTACTTCTACCTCAACAAAATTATATAATAATTCGATAAGCTAACCTGTACCCTTGGGAGGAATCAATGAACACTCTAGCAGTTGCAGTAGCTATCGTTGTCTTAATTGTATCTCTAAAGATCCTCAAAGACATTTCCTTGTCGCTTTTGATCTCGGTCATTGGTCTTGGTATTGTGCTAATGATCTCCCCGGCAAACTATCTTAGCGCGTTCGTTGAAGAGATTACAGACTGGGAATTCTGGAAGGTTATCATTACAGTCTTCTCGATTTATCTCATGGGAGAAACAATGGACAAGAGTGGCAACTCTTCAAGGTTTGTGAAAGCCGTTGAAAGGCTTTTCCCCGAGCCAAGAGTCTCGATAGCCCTTATGCCGGCAATAATCGGTCTTCTTCCAATGCCTGGAGGGGCGATGTTTTCTGCTCCAATGGTGAAAGATCTGGCAAGGGCCGATCCCACGATTTCCAATGAAGACGGACTAGTGTTCAATTACTGGTTCAGACACGCGATGGAGTTTTTCTGGCCGCTCTATCCAGCCCTCGTAATTGCCTCGGGGATATCTAGAATCAGTTTGAACACACTGGTAATATGGCTAATGCCCATTGGGGCCGTTGCGCTTGTTGCGGGCTATCTACTTATGATTCGCAAACCTATTAGAATCCGTTACAGCCATTTCGCGATGAGAGAGCTTATTATCAGCGCGTGGCCGATTATCGCCGTGATCGTGCTTGTAATTCTCAATCAGCCAGGGTGGCTGGCAGTTCTGGGAACCTCGATAGTATATATGCTTATAAACAAAAACAAGAAGAAGGTTCTCGTTTCTTCTTTGAAATACAAGACTTTCATTCTTCTTCTAACAGTATTCTTCTACAAGAACCTCGTTGAGACAGTCGGGATTCCACAATCTATGGGTTCGGAACTTACGGCCTGGTCGATTGCACCGCTGACTCTCGTAGTACTTCTGCCCTTTCTCATGGGATTCATGACTGGGGTAACTCAGGCCGGCGTCGGACTCAGTCTTCCACTGATTCTAAGTATGGGCAACGGTTATGGCACACTCTCTACAACGATTCTCGCCTACACTTTTGCAGTTGTGGGAGTTCTTGTTTCACCAGTCCATCTCTGCCTAGTATTGACGAGCGAATACTTCAAGGTAGAGTATCCAAGAATAGTGAGGAGAATTGCCGTTGCCACTTTGCTATCAATAACGGCAAGTGTAGTTGTCTTTGTACTCCTTAAGTCAACTTGAATTAACACAATTCCGGAGCTTTGTAGGGTATACTGTTACTTGCTTCAAAGATGACTGGAGGTGAGAATAGTTGAAAGAATACTCCGTTGTCCTATCGAACGTGACGAAGGTCTTCGATAACTCCTTTACAGCTGTGGACAACGTTTCTCTTAAGATAGAACAGGGTGAGTTCTTCTCTCTTCTTGGGCCCTCCGGTTGCGGAAAGACAACTATTCTAAGAATGATAGCCGGGTTTGAGGACCCTACCTCTGGCAATATAACTCTCAATGGCAAGAACATAATTGGAACTCCTCCCAACGAACGAGAAGTAAATACCGTTTTTCAAAATTACGCACTCTTTCCTCATTTGAGTGTTTTTGAGAACATAGCCTTCAGCCTGAGACTCAGGAAGGAACCCGAGAATGAAATCCGGCGCAAGGTTAAGGAAATGATAGATCTTACCCGCCTCAACGGACACGTTGAAAAGATGCCCTCACAGCTCTCCGGAGGTCAGAAACAACGCGTGGCGATCGCAAGAGCCCTTGTGGGAAACCCTGCCGTGTTGCTGCTTGATGAACCTCTCGCCGCACTGGACGCAAAGCTTAGACAGCACATGCTCGTTGAGCTTGACACGATACATGATGAAGTGGGGATCACCTTCATATATGTGACTCATGATCAGAGCGAAGCCATGTCGATTTCCGACCATGTGGCCGTGATGAACGATGGAGAAATTATTCAGCTGGGGACTCCCTTCGAGGTCTACGAGAGCCCGGTGAATGCTTTTGTTGCTAATTTCATTGGAGAGACGAATTTCTTCACCGGGAACGTCGAGAAAGTAGAATCCGAATACTTCCTGCTGGTTACCGAGAGATTCGGAAAAGTCTGGTTCTACAAGGATATGGAAGTAAGAGAGGGGCAGGAAATACAGGTCTCATTGAGGCCCGAGAAGGTGAAGATTACAAAGGACAAACCCGTTGTCCCCGAAGGCGCCAAGCTCAACGTCTTGAAGGGAGTGGTCGACGAGACCATTTATCTTGGAAACCAGACGAAGTACACCGTAGCTATCGGCGAATACTATATGAAAGCGTTCAAGCAGCATGTTAGATATCTGCTAGACGAAGTTATCATCTCCTGGAAAGATGATGTCTTTGTCTGGTGGTTCGCAGATGATAGCTACGTTCTTAGGGAAACGGGCGGTGTTCCAGTTGAAGAGTAATCGGAATCTGGCCGGATTCCTCGTTTCGATGCCTGGAGTTCTCTGGTTGACGGTTTTCTTTCTGATACCATATTTCATCATCATACTGTACAGTTTCCTGACGTCGGGAATATATGGTGGAGTTGAGCTTCCATTCACTTTGGAAAGCTACACTAGGATGCTGGGTAACGCAGGGTACTGGCAGATACTTTGGAAGACTGTTTGGATTTCTCTGGTTGCCACCGTGATTTGCCTGGGAATCGGTTTGCCGACTGCCTACTTCATAGCGACATCGAAGAGAAGCAACCTCTACCTCACTCTTGTTATCGTTCCTTTCTGGACCAACTTCCTCGTAAGGATATTCGGCTGGATGGTCATTCTGGGCAGAAACGGGGTTATTAACTCTTTTCTGCAGCTGTTCGGTCTTGAAGAGCCTCTTACTCTAATGTATACAACAGGGGCGGTGATCCTTGTCATAGTGTATATGTATCTCCCCTATATGATTCTTCCTCTTTATAGTGCAATAGAGAAGTTCGACTTCCGGCTTATTGAGGCTGCAATGGATCTAGGAGCGAAGAGAACCGAGGCCATCTTCAAGGTTCTTATTCCTTCCATTAGAGGAGGCATTATAGCGGGAATCATTCTAGTTTTCATTCCCGCTCTCGGCTCATACGCGATTCCCGATCTGGTCGGCGGAACGGATGGAGCTATGCTCGGAAACCTTATTGCAAGACAGCTTACTGTGGCAAGAGACTGGCCGTCTTCCTCGGCGATCTCAATGATCTTCCTGCTGATATCTACGTTGGGCCTGCTGGTCTACATGAGAATAAACAAGGTACAGAATAAGAGGCGGCTTACGATCCGCGAAAACTATATGAGAGAGGAAGAGATCTGATGGAGACAAAGAAGGTTATTGGAAGACGTAGATTCTCCATGACGATCACAACGCTGGCCTTCGTCTTTCTCTATTTGCCGATCGTGGCGCTTATTGTACTCTCTTTCAACAGCGCAAGACAGGGAGTTACTTGGACGGGCTTCACCCTGAAGTGGTATTCCGAGTTGTTCAGACAGGCAGATGTCTGGAGGGCATTTCTCAATACGGTAATAATCGCATTGACCTCTTCTCTGGCCGCCACAGCGATAGGAACGTTCTCAGCTATGGCTCTCTACTGGTATCAGTCAAGGCTGAAGGGTTATCTGGGCATTCTTGTGTACACGCCTCTGATAATCCCGGACATTTTGATGGGAGTCTCGATGCTGATCTTCTTCGTCGCCGTCGGCGTTCCTCTTGGCCTTTTTACGATCTTCGTGGCACACGTTACTTTCTGTGTCTCTTACGTTACCGTAACGGTTATGACCAGACTTGAAGACTTCGACTATTCTGTGGTTGAAGCTGCAAGAGATCTTGGAGCCAAAACCCATGAGGTCTTCAGAAAAGTGATCGTTCCAATTATCATGCCCGGAATCATCGCCGGTTTCCTGCTCAGTCTCACTCTGTCAATAGACGACTTCGTAATAACATTCTTCGTCGCCGGCCCGGGATCTACAACACTGCCTTTAAAGATCTATTCAATGATTAAGTTCGGGGTCTCCCCGGTAATAAACGCGCTTTCCACACTGCTTCTGGTTGGTACTATGTTTATTTCCTTCTTTGGAAGCAGATTCAGAAAGCTAATCTTCTAGGAGGTGGGATTATTGATTAAGAGATTTACCATTACAGCTGTTGTGCTTCTGGTTGCCGCGCTGATGCTAGGTCAGGGAAATCTGATCATCTACGGCTGGTCGGATTACATACCAGATGAGGTTATCGAGGTTTTCTCTCAGGAGTACGGCATTAGAGTGACTTATGACACTTACGATTCAAATGAGACGATGTTTGCAAAGCTCAAAGCAGGTGCCCGCGGCTACGATCTTGCTATGCCTTCGGCCGATTACACAAGCATAATGATCAAGGAAGAAATGCTGCTCACGATAGACAAGTCGCTGGTCCCCAATCTTGCCAATATTGATCCCAATGTCATAGAAAAGATGTATTACGACCCCAACAACAACTTCAGCATCCCCTATATGGTAGGAACAACGGGAATTGCTGTCAATACGAAGTACATCAAGAGTTATCCGAGGTCGTGGAAGATCTTCGAACTGCCTCAACTTCAGGGAAAGATGACAATGCTCGACGACATGAGAGAGGTCTTTGGGGCCGCCTTGAAGTATCTCGGATACTCGGTCAACACGACCGATGTCAGTGAGCTTCAGGAAGCAAAGAACCTAATCCTGAACTGGAAGAGAAATATCGCCAAGTTTGATAACGAGCTCTTTGCCAAAGGAATAATCTCCGGTGAGTTCTGGGTAGTCCACGGATACGGAGAAAACATCTTCTATGAGGCAACCGAAGAAGAGCTTAAGGACATCGATTTCTTCATTCCCTTTGAGGGCAGTACGATGTGGATCGACAGTTTCGTTATTCTAAAAGGCTCGAATAACGTTGAGAACGCTCATCTGTTCATAAACTTCATTCTGAGACCCGAGATAGCGGCTATGATCTCAGACTATCTACTTCTTCCCTCTCCAAACGTGCCTGCTAGAGAGCTTATGGAGGAAGAGCCCGTCTACACCTTTGAAGAAATGGAAAACACCGAATTGATCAAAGATCTCGGGCCGGACCTTAGACTTTACAACACTCTGTGGAACGAGATTCGTTTCGGTCTCTAGTGTGGATACTCTGAAGATTCTTTGGGAGTCACATATCTTTGATAGTTTGCGTTGACCTGTGCTAGACTCTACAGGTCATGGAATTTGAAGAGGTGGTTCATGATTTCCATTGCAGATTTCGGAAGCAAGCTCACCAATAACATATCGAAAGTGATAGTAGGCAAAGAACCTATTATCGAGAGAGTTCTCGCAGTCCTTCTAAGCGGCGGCCACGTCTTGATAAATGATGTACCCGGAGTTGGGAAGACGATGTTGGCCAGAAGTCTGGCCATTTCCCTGGGACTCGATTTCAACAGACTGCAGTGTACTCCCGACCTTCTCCCAGGAGACGTTACGGGCATCAGTATTCTTAACCTCAAGACCAATGAGTTCACATTCAGAAGGGGGCCGGTTTTCACCCAGATTCTTCTCATCGACGAAGTGAACAGAACAACTCCGAGAACGCAATCTGCCCTACTCGAAGCTATGGCAGAGAGACAAGTCACAGTAGACGGCAAGACCTTCAATATGGAGCATCCCTTCTTCGTTATTGCGACTCAAAATCCCGTCGAATTTGAAGGGACTTTCCCTCTTCCCGAAGCTCAACTGGATAGATTTTCCATATCTTTGACAATGGGCTACCCAGGCGAGGAAAGCGAGAAGAGTCTTCTTAAGGGAATCTTTCGGGAGCATCCGATAGCTTCGTTAGGATCTGTTTCCAATTGCGAGGAGTTGAACGAAGTCCTTCGGCTGGTCAAAGAGGTCGCAATTGAGGACTCCCTTCTCGGGTATATTGTCTCCATTGTCAATGCAACAAGAAGACACAAAGATGTTCAGCTAGGCTCTAGCCCAAGAGGTTCAATCGCTTTGATGGAAACCGCCAGGGCTCTAGCCGGACTGAGAGGCAGGGATTACGTCATTCCCGACGATGTAAAGGAAGTGGCTCCAGATATTCTCTCTCACAGAATTATGATCAAGCCAGAAGCCCGTCTCATGAGGAGATCCAGCAGAGAAATCGTTCTTGACATCGTCGAGTCTGTACCGATCCCTATAGACTATGAAGAGGCTTGAACTCGAGGAGATAAACTCGAAAGGAAAACCGCTAATAATAATGACGGCAGTTTCCATTTGCTGGTCGATATTGTTCTTCAACGCGTATTCGGCAACATTCCTCACTCTCTCGGCAATTGTATGGCTCTATTACTGCATCACAAGAGCGACTATAAGAAAGCTAGTTATCAGTCGTTCCCCGGATAGAGAAAGGCTTTTCTCCGGTGAATCTCTCACTGTTGAATACACAATCGAAGGTGGCTCTCTGGTATCTCTTAACTGTACTATATTTCCTGTCATAAGAGCGGAGAGAGAATACCTTGGATCCGAGGAGAGTTCAGTAATCCTTTCTTCGGACAATAACTCCGTAGTAGAAACTAGGCTGACTTTCAGGAAGCGAGGTAAGAAAGATATATCGCGTGTAGTTCTCATTTCAAGAGATACGCTTAGGTTTTTCTCGCACACTGCAACATATTCGGCAGTCGAATCCGTTCTTGTGCTTCCAAGAGTCCTGAATCTCGATTCCTTTCCCCTGAGACTCAGAGAACTCCTTCCAGGTAAGCGGAGCGATTTCCAGTTGATGGAGGACCCGGTCGATTTCAAGGGTATTAAGGAGTATGAAAGAGAGCCTCTTAACAGGATCCACTGGAACGCATCTGCCAGGCTCGGAAAACTCATGAGCAAGGAGTTTGGCTACACCGCCGTTAGCAAAACCCTGCTCTACCTCGACCTCAACCTTTCAAAGGAGATATTCGCCCGCGATGTGTGGGAGAAAATCAGAATCGACTATGAAGAGATCGCAGTCCAGCTTGCTCTTGGTCTTGTCAGGTTCTCATATGAAACTGGAGGAAGTATAGGACTCGTAGTTGTCGGTGAGAAGATACTTAGGCTGAGCGATTCGGGCCGAGACTGGACAGACTTCGCCGAAGCGCTCTCCGAAAGTAAAGGCAGTGATCAGGGCCCCCAGCTTCCAGATGTTCTGGAAGGAGATCTTGAACGCTTCGATCCCTCAACTACGGTCGTAATAGTCTCGCTTTATCTCGGAGAGGAGATCCTGCCGCATCTGCTTAAAGCAAGGTCACACTCTAGCCGTGTAGTTGTTATTATTGTTCCGTTCAATCCCAGAGAACCGTGGACCAAACGTACTATCTCTTACCAAATGCTTCCCAGAACTATCGAAGAGCTCAGAAGGCGTGCCGCCCTTCTTGAACAGGAACAGATAATCGTACGTGTCGTAGGGGACAATCAGTCGATCCAGGAGGTGCTGATCGATCTTGAGAATCGATAGAACCTCGCTGACGGGGGCCGCTACAGTCTTTTTGATCTGCTTCGTGCAGTTGTTCTTCGCTGGAGGAGCCGTTTTTGCCGTCTGTCTTGCTGGACTTGTAGCCTTTCTCTTTTACCTCGGACGAACAAAGACGGGGTGCAGCGTCTACTTGCTTCTTCCAATCCTGCTATTCACAACAACTATTCTGTTGTTTGGAGTTTTGAGAAGCGGTTTAGCTCTTTCGGTTTCCGCACTGGGAGCTATGGCAGGAATCGTTCTCTCGATGGACAGAAACGAATACATCTCAGTTGCAGGAGTCTTCATTGTGGGAGTTTCTCTTTCGGTTAGTCCCGTTCTACACCACACTGGAGCCTATGTCACTCTGATATTGATATTCGTAAGACTGCTTCTAATACCGAAGGCACCAAGAGTCTTCCTTACTCTAGCGGTCCTTCTTCCTCTGCTGACCATAGCCCTTCTGGGCGATTACAGAGGAGGGTTGATTCCTTCAGCAAACAGAGCCGCTGTCTCTGAGGTCTCAGAAAGCGAGATAGAGTCTTCGAGAGACGAGGAGCAACCTTCATTCTTCTCTGAAGAAGCAGAATCTTCAATGGCACAGAGAGCCGACGGCGGTTTTGAAATCGCTATTCCAGAAGAGGTCCCCGAAGTCGGCTTCATAGATTCTATCTTTCTCTTTGGGTTCTACACAATCATCCTGATTCTCGTGATTTCAGTGGCAAGGAAGGCTCTGAGAGAATTCAAAGGGTGGGTACGACTTGTTCCGCCTCTTATGATATTGGTATCTGTAGTTGTAGTTCTTGTCGGGGGTTTCATGTATCTAAGATCGTTACCTCTTTCAGAAGATATCGTATTTGGAACAGGCGGTATCTCCAGCGATCTTTCAACTTCTATGCCTTCCTCTGGAGGGGAAGTTGCTCGGCAGGAGGAAGGCGAGCCTCCGTCTGTAGAGACTGCCAGTGCCGGGCTGTCGTTCTACTTGATCCTAAGAGTTGCCACCCTCACCGGTATAGCCCTTCTCTCGGCGGCTCTTGCCTACATGGTATTCTTTATCACTAGAAGACGCCAGATGAATCCTTCGACGCCTGAGGCAGAAGAACCAATCGAGGAGGAAGTGCATCGCATTGTAACCGAACTCCCCGCATATGAAGAAGGGAAGGAGTTCATAATATCAGCTTATCAATGGCTCAGAGAAATGTACTTTAGCGATTATCGTCAGCTGACTCCGTATGAACTGGTCTGGCAAACAAAGGGCATAACAAAAAGTCTGTTGACCAAACTGACAGCGATATATGTTCCTGTCAAGTATGGAAATCGCGATCCGGAAAGAACCAGCTGCGAGAAATTCGAAAGACTTTTCTTGAAACTAATTAAATCGCTGGAGACGGCTATCAATGGCATGTAAAAGATTTTACGGATTTTGTTTTGGTGATTGTTTCAAAGACAAAATGCCTGAATATTAGAAATAGTCAAATTAATCTTGCGGTCAACTTGCATTTTATTCGAAAGTCTGTGTTATAATCAATCTGTCCAAAGGACACTATCGCTTTGCAAGTGGTGCAAGGTAGTTTTAAGGAGGAACATTTAGGTATGACAGGAACAGTAAAGTGGTTCAACGGAACAAAAGGTTATGGATTCATTACTAAGGATGACGGTGGGGATGTTTTCGTTCACTTTTCAGCTATTGAGATGGACGGTTTCAAGACCCTTGACGAAGGACAGAGAGTCGAATTCGATGTTGAAGACGGTCCAAAGGGTCCTCAGGCAGCAAAAGTTAGAATTGCGAAGTAATCGATTGTCCATATAGGAACCGGATCGCCCGCTTTTAGCGGGCGATTTTTTTGTCGCTCTCCCTTATGATCATCTGACTAATCATTCATCCTTGTGCTAACATATCAATAATCAAACTAAACAACGGGAGGAAATGATGGACTCCAGATCAATGAATCTACTTGACGGAACCATGTTCTTCAGTGCCTTCTCTTCGGGTGCTACGGCTGTTATCAAGGAGCAAAACTATCTGAACAAGATAAACGTCTTCCCGGTCGCAGACGGTGACACCGGAACTAATCTCGCCTCAACGATGAAGTATATACTTGAGCTCACCTCTGTCTCCAAATCGATAGGCAAGACGACCAGATCAATCGCTGATGCTGCTTTAATGGGTGCGAGGGGAAATTCAGGAGCGATTTTTGCCCAGTACATGCATGGGCTCAGTACTGCAATAGGAAATCGTGAAAGCATAGACAGGCAGACTTTCGCACGAGCGGCTCAAGAAGCAATATCCTACGCTTATAACGCAATGGTTACTCCAGTTGAAGGAACTATGCTGACCGTTATGAAAGACTGGGCCGATGCTCTCAGTACTATTGACGGTTCCGACAAATCGCTGCTTGAAGTGATAACTCAGTCTCACGCAGTCGCTCAGAAGTCGCTCGAGGAAACCCCTGAGAAACTCTCCATACTGAAAAAGGCCGGCGTAGTCGATGCCGGCGCAAAGGGCTTTGTTGCCTTCATCGAAGGGATCAAAACCTTTCTAAGCGGCAAGGGTGTGAATCTCGAAGATGAGATAATCCCTGATGTTGAGCTAAGAAATCACGTTCACATCGACGAGGGGAACATTGAGAATAGATTCTGTACTGAAGCGATAATTGAAGGTACTAAACTAAATATCGAAGGAATTAAGTCAATCATTAGCGAATCTGGAGACTCCGCTCTTGTTGCCGGCACCGAGAGCAAAGCAAGAATTCATGTTCACACAAATGAACCGGCTGAGCTGTTTTACAAGCTCAAAGATTTCGGTGCTGTCACTCAGCAGAAGGTTGACGACATGGAGATGCAGTTCAGAGTAAGTCAGAAGAGGAAGTATCCAATCGCTCTCGTTGTTGATTCGGTATGCGACTTGCCGAAGGAAGTGATAGACTACTACCAGATTCAGATGGTTCCTCTTTATCTGAACTTTGGTCAAAGCCAGTATCTGGACAAGATAACCATGAAGGCCGATCAGTTCTATTCTTTGCTCGATTCCGCAGATGAATACCCCGTTTCAGCACAACCTGGTATGAACACTCTCCAGAATCTTTACCACTTTCTAGGAACTCACTATGACTCAATAATCGCCATTCATGTCTCAGACAAACTCAGTGGCACGTGGAACGCAAGCACCAAAGCCGCCGAAAAACTAAAGAAGAAGATCAGTGTTATCAACTCCCGCCATGTTTCCGGATCGATCGGCCTGCTCGCACTGAAGGCCGCCCGGATGATCGAAGAAGGGAGTGTCCACGATGATATCGTCGAGACGATCGAGTCCCTGACAAAAAACACAAGGATCTTCGTAAGCGTCAATACTCTCAAATACATGGTGAAAGGCGGGAGGGTAAGCCCCGTTCTTGGACTTGTGGGAAAGGTAATGAATTTGAAGCCAATAGTCTCAGTTGACAGAGAAGGCAATTCAAAGCTTTATGGAAAGGCCTTCAGCAAGTTGGGCAATATGAAGAAGATACTTGGATTCGTCGAGGAGCTGAACAGCAAGTGCAACGTTGTCTCATACAATATAACCCATGCCCACGCTCATAAAACGGCAAAGGCTTATGAAGACAGTCTGACCAAACTGCTCGGCAGGAAGCCTGAATACATAATGGAGGTCTCTCCCGTTGTCGGCATCAGCGCGGGAGTTGGAGCTATAAGCGTTTCAGTTCTTTGCAAGAGCGACACATGGGCCCCCGATGTAAGAATCAAGTGAGGTGCAATGATGGCATATGTGATCCTTTTCAATGCTTTAGTCGTAGTCGCCTACATGTCTGCATTCTTCGTAATCGGGACAGCAAAGAAGGATAACTCTGTCGTAGACATCGGCTGGGGCGCCGGGTTCGTTGTGGTGGCCTTTTTCACGCTCTTCGTGTATGGTGAGTTCAACGCCAGGCAGATAATCACAACCACGCTGATCACATTCTGGGGAACGAGGCTGAGTACCCACATATTCAGAAGGAATTGGGGACGGGGAGAGGATTTTCGCTACTTACAGATGAGGGAGAAATGGGGAGACAAGGTACTTGTAAGATCCTTCCTTCAGATTTACATGCTCCAGGGGTTTTTCATGTTAATAATATCGTACTCCGTCATGTTGATAAATAGCCATTCAGGCCGGGAATTTGGACTTGCCGATATACTCGGCATTTTGATATGGGCCTCCGGGTTTGCTGTCGAATCGATCGCCGATGCTCAGCTAAAGGCTTTTGTGAAAACCAAGAAGCCGGGAGAGGTTATGACTGGAGGACTGTGGAGGTACTCTCGGCATCCAAACTATTTCGGAGAAGCCGTGCAGTGGTGGGGCATTTTCGTGATTGCCCTTTCTATCGATGGCGGACTTTGGGCTATCATAAGTCCGATAACCATAACCATACTGTTGAGATTCGTCTCGGGGGTACCTTATCTGGAGAGGAAGTACAGAGATTACCCTGCTTTTAAAGAGTACTTGAAAGAGACCAACGCCTTCATTCCCTGGTTCCCACGAAAGAAGTAGCGTGATTGACATGGAAGTTGTTTACTCCGCCATCTTCGCTTATCTAGTAGGATCTATTCCAACAGCGTTTCTTTTTGGGAAGATTCTCTATGGGTTTGATATAAGAAAGCAGGGCACAGGAAACATGGGCGCCTCAAATATGGTGGCCGTTAAAGGCTGGAAGATTGGCATACTAACAGGGGCAATTGACTTCATGAAGGGAATGGGCACGATTCTTATAATCAAAGGGCTCTCAGCTCATTGGACATATCAGATGCTCTTCATTGCGGCAAGTTTCGCGACAATCGGCCACATGTATCCCATCTTTCTGAAGTTCAGGGGTGGTAAGGGAACTGCCACATTGGCCGGTGGCCTCGTAGGTCTTGATTACCAGGTCGCGCTGATCTGTATGGTCATACTTCTCGCTTTTATCGCGATTACGGACTACGCAGCTCCGGGTGTTATCGCCGTCTCTTCAGTAATGATCTTCCTTTTCAGAATCTTCGGGTACAGATGGGGAATATCTCTTCTGCTGATACCCATTGCAGTGATTATGATAGCTAGAAATCTCGAGAATATCCAAAGGATTTTGCGGGGAGAAGAACCGGGGCTGAGGGCGCACATAAGAAAAAAGAAAAAGGCCATACAAGAAGAGACCTGAGGGTCATTTCTCAAATACCCAGGTAAACTTTTCGAACTTCTTCACTCTCAAGGAGCTCCTTTGCAGGCCCCTCCAGGGTAATTTTGCCGGTTTCCAGTACATAAGCGTATTCAGATATCTCCAACGCCTTTGCTGCGTTTTGTTCTACGAGTAGAATCGTCACGCCTTTCGAATTCAATTCATGAATCGCTTGAAAAACCTCTTCCACGACAATCGGCGCCAGACCAAGTGAAGGTTCATCCATCATAATCAGATCTGGGTTTGCCATAAGACTGCGGCCTATCGCCAGCATCTGTTGTTCTCCACCCGAGAGCGTCCCGCCCAGTTGCTTAAGTCTCTCTCTCAGTACCGGGAAGAGGGATAAAACCGTATCGAAGTTCGCTTCGATTTCCGATTTGTCTTTTCTGTTGTATGCACCCATTAGAAGGTTTTCCCTAACCGTAAGATTCGAAAATATTCTTCTTCCTTCAGGCACGAGAGATATTCCTCTTCTTGCTGTTCTAGCGGCACCAAGTCGGTTTATGCTATTCCCTCTGAACGATACGGATCCTCCGGATGGTCTTATCAAGCCGCTGATAGCTCCAAGCGTTGTGCTCTTGCCGGCTCCGTTTGAACCGATTATCGTCACAATACTGCCTTCTTCTATGGAGAGGGTAATACCCTTAACGGCTTTAATAACTCCATAGGAAACCTGAAGTTCTTCTACAGTGAGGATTTCACTTCCCAAGGGTAACCCACTCCCTTCCCAGATAGGCTTCGATAACCTTCACATCCTTCTGAACAAAGGCGGGATTTCCTTCACTAATCGTCCTCCCATGGTCTAGAACCATGATTCTCTCACATAGACCCATCACAAGCTTCATGTCATGCTCTATGAGCAATACGGTTAAGCCAAAGTCGTCCCGGATTCTCCTTATGGTATTCACCAGGCCAATTGTCTCCGAGGGATTCATTCCGGCGGCCGGTTCGTCTAGAAGGAGTAGAGTTGCACCCGTAGCCATGGCTCTTGCAATCTCAAGAAGTCTTTGTGAACCATAAGGAAGAGAGCTGGATTTCTCGTCTGCATGTCCGTCAAGATCAAAAACGCTCAAGAGCTCCACCGCCTTAGATCTCATTTCACTTTCCTTTTGCGAATAGCCGATTCTTGAAACGCTCTTGAAGAACCAGCTCATAGCCTCTCCATTGCTGGCAATAGTATGATGTTGAGACACCATAACATTCTCGAGAACTGTGAGATCCTTGAACAATCTTATATTCTGAAAAGTCCTGGCAATTCCATTTCTGGTAATTCTGTCCGGCGGCAGTCCCGTTATCTCTTTATCCTTGAATAGAACTCGCCCCTCTGTTGGCCTGTAATGGCCGGTAATCATGTTGAATACTGTTGTCTTACCGGCTCCGTTAGGTCCGATAAGCCCGAATATCTCTCTTTCCTTTACCTCAAGACTTACCTCTCCTATGGCTGTGAGTCCTCCAAACTTCATCGTAATATTATCTAGAGTCAAAAGGCTCATTTCTTTTCTCCTCTCCTGAAGAGCGAGACGAGCCCCTCCCAGGAGAACTCGCTCCTTCCCATTATTCCTCTGGGCCAGAAGATCATTATTATTACAAAGAGGCCGGAGAAAACAAGCATTCTCATCCCGCTCATCCCCACGATTTTGAAGCCAAATAGATTCATGGGACCTTCTAGGAATCGCAGCCATTCGCTCAAGAATGCGAATAGCGCACCCCCTATAATCGCTCCTGTTATGCTCCCCAGACCTCCAAGCACGATCATTATCAGCACATTGAATGTGAGAAGGATGCCAAAAGTGTTTGTTCTGGGATCTATTGTGCTTAGCCAGTGCCCGTACAGAGAGCCTGAGATACCCGCAAAGAAACCTCCTACTACAAATGCCATCAGTTGATGTTTAAAGACGTTGATACCCATAGCCTGAGCCGCTACTCTATCTTCTCTAATAGCTCTCAAGGCCCTTCCAAAGGTGCTGTAAGAAAGACTCATCACACATGCGACTGTCACGAGTAGCCAACCCCATGCCCACCAAACATTTGAGTAATCGGGAAGTGCCTTCAAACCGAGTGCCCCGTTAGTGATCGAATTGAGATTGAGAGCGAAGATTCTTATTATCTCGGAGAAACCGAGAGTTGCAATAGCAAAGTAGTCACCGGTGAGCCTAAGAGATGGCCATCCGATGAAGAAGGCGAACAATGCAGCAACCAAACCCGCAATTATCGTCGCCCAGAAAAATGGGATCTGGATCGAATTTAGGGGCCAGATCAGCTTCTCGATTAGAAAAGTCATCTCCTTCTGCTGGGGAGAGAGAGTCAAAAGGGCCGAAGTGTATGCACCAAGTGCAATGAAGCCGGCATGCCCAAGGGAGAAGACACCAGAAATGCCATTGACAAGTGTGAGGCTTACCGCCATTATTCCATATATTCCGATTAGAGTTATTATTCTCGAATAGTAGCTGTTCAGCAGTTCCTGCGAGAGAAACAAGAGAAGCGCTATCACCGGCAGGGCAGACAGCGTGAGTAGAGTCTTGGTCTTTTTCGACATACCAGTCACACCTTCACTATTTCCGGTTTACCCATGAGCCCTGAAGGCTTCACAGAAAGGATAACAATCAGAATAATGAAAGCGAATGCGTCCCGGTAACCTGCTGCTCCAGGCATTATCCCGACCATCATTACTTCGGTTATTCCAAGTATCAGCCCACCGAGCACCGCTCCCGGTACCGACCCTATCCCGCCAAAAACGGCGGCGACAAACGCCTTCATTCCAGGTATGAATCCCATGTAAGGCCACACCTGTGGATACCTGATCGCCCAGAGTATGCCACCAATTCCCGCAAGCGCCGAACCTAGAGCAAACGTCATTCCAATCACTTTATCAACATTCACGCCCATTAACGACGTTGTCTGGATATCTAGAGAAACGGCTCTCATCGCCATCCCAACTTTCGTCTTGAAGATGAACCACCAAAGAAAGACCAGTGCTATTGCAGCAACGATTAGCGTTATGAGGGAGATGACGGGGAATCTTATTCCTCCAACTATCACTTCTCTGCCGTACTTCATCTCGATCTGGCCACCGATTATTATCATCTCGTTCAAAGACTGAGGGAAGATGGTTCTGAAGGATCTGGGAATACCCGAAAAGATGACGACGGCAAGGCTTTCGAGGAAGAAAGAGACCCCGATTGCAGTTATTAGCGCAGATATTCTCGGTGCATTCCTTATCGGCTTGTAGGCGATCCTGTCAACCGTGAATCCAAGAAGTGCCGCACAAGAGATCGCGAATACCGCGGCCAGATACCACGGTAGCTGCGCCAGGGTCACAAAGAAAAACGCGAAGTAGACAGCCATCATGAAGATATCTCCATGAGCAAAGTTGATCAGCCTCAAGATTCCGTACACCATCGTATAACCTATGGCTATCAATGCGTAGAGGGAACCAAGGCTGAGACCGTTGACAAAGTTCTGTAAGAGAGTCTTAGGATCCAAGTTCACACCTCCGGCCGATTGGAAAGAGAAAGAAGAGGGCGGGGCCGATTAAAGCCCCGCCTGCTCTATGGATTGATCGTTGTATCGTACACGAACTTCCCGTCTTCGATCCTTACAATCGCTACGGACTTTATCGCATCGCCATTTTCATCAATCGTGATTATCCCCGTCACGGCAGGAAAATCCTTTGTCTGTCTAACGGCCACGGCAATGGCTTCTCTATCTGTGCTCCCCGCACGTTCTATTGCGTCCCTTACAACGAGATAAGTATCAAACCCGAGGGCAGTGAATGTTCCTGGTGCTTCGCCGTACTTCGCAGTGTACGCTTCGACAAAGAGCTTTGCATTCTCAGTCAGCGCAGGGCTTCCGGCATCGTAGTGAGTGGTGAAGTACAAACCGTTGACTGCATCTCCTCCGATTTCAATCGTCTCGGGAACGGCCGCGCCGTCACCTGCGATTATCGGTTCGTAAAAACCCAGTTGCCTTGCCTGGATGGCAATAAGGGCTATCTCTTGATAGTATCCGGGAATGAAGAAGGCACCGGCTCCTTTGAAAATAGCATCTGAGATCTGAGCAGTGAAGTCCTGATCTCCAGATTTGTAATACTCGTAGAAAACGCTCCCCCCGAGCTCAAGTGCAGTCTCTTTGAAGTAATTCGCGAATCCGACCGCGTAATCCTGCTCAACGTCTACGAAGACGGCAACATTTTCTGCACCCATGTTGTTGAATGCAAGCAAAGCTGCCGCGACTCCCTGGAATGGATCGCTGAAGCAGACACGAGAAACATACTTCTTGTCTTGCGTTACGAGAGGATTAGTTGAACTTGGTGATACCATCGCGACTCCGTTCTCTTCTGCAACCGTTCCCCCTGCGATCGTGTTCGAACTTATCACCTGGCCGATAATCGCAACTACTTTTTCCTGTTCTATTGCGCGGCGGGCGGTGTTAACGGCCTGAACCTTGTCGGAGTTGTTGTCAAGCAAGACAATTTCGATCTTTTCCCCAAGTACTTCTGGAAAGAGCTCATTAGCGAGCTCGACACCCTGCCAAATCATCTGGCCAAAGGCGGCGACTCCACCCGTCATTGGAAGAATAGCTCCCACCTTGATTGAAGCAAGTGCTGACACGGAAAGAATTACGACTAAAAGAATTACAAAGAGTTTTCTCATACTTCTACCTCCTCCTGAAGTGGTTACAAGTGAATGAGACTAACCCAGTAAATGTAAGATCTCAACAAATCCCAGCAGGTGCCAAATTCAGAGTTCTAAGCTAATTATTCCCCCGAAAGTACGCCTAACTAGCTTGAACGAAGATATACGAGCTCTTGCATGTTGTACGAATACTACCACTAAAGACAATAAGGAAATATGAACAAGTGCAACAACGAAGCGAATTTTGGTAACATATCGAAGACATCGGGTGTAAGCGGATGTAGTCGCCTCTGAATAGACTTGACATTGCGACTTCTATATTACAGGGTTCAGCCAGCCTTTCCTCAGAATAACAACGGCCGCAACAAGAGCAATTACAAGATTGCTGATGAGCATTGCGTACCAGATTCCAGTGGTTCCAAGAGAGAGACCAAACATATATATCAATGGGAGACGGATAGCCCACAATCTTGAGATGTTAAGTACCATAGACTGCACAGTGTGACCTGACCCCCTCAAGGCCATATCAAATATGTTGTAACTAGCAAAGAAGGGTACCGAAAAGGAGACTATCCTGAAGTACTTCTCGCCTTCGATAAGAACGAGCGGGTCGTCTATGAAGAATGCGGTGACTTCCTTTCCGAAGAAGAATGTCCCTGTGCAGATTATTCCAACAATCAGCACATTTATTCCCGTCGCTTTCCATACAACTGAATAAGCATCATTCTTCCTTCCGGCCCCGAGATACTGCCCAACCATCGATGATGTTGCCTGAGATAGGCCAAATGAGAACATCGTTGCAAGCGATGTTATTCTGTTGCCTACACCGAGAGCGGCAGTTGCCACGGAGCCGAATCTGGCAACTATCGAAGTTATTATCAGAAAGGCAAGTGCCGTTATCGACTGTCCGGCCGAAGACGGCAGACCTATTCTCAGAACTCTAATAAGAGTATTCCTCCTTGGCCAGAGATCTTTCAACTGGACTTTGAACCCTCTCTTCCCCTTGAACAAAATGACTGTCGCAACTATTACTATAAGTCCTCTGGAAACAACTGTAGCAAGCGCCGCCCCAAAGACCTCAAGTCTCGGAAAGCCTATTCCGAAGATCAGAAGTGGGTCGAGTACTGCATTCATCGATACGGAAACTCCCATCAGATACATCGGGGTTTTCGTGTCTCCTATGGCAGTGAAGAGTGAGTTGAAGGTGAACATTGTGAAGGTAAACGGAGCTCCAAGGAAGATAGTTCTCATATAAGTATTTGTCACCGAGAGAAGCTCGGGTGGAATGCTGAGAAGCTTCAAGACCATTTCGGAAAAGACCGCTCCAAGAAGACCTACAACAACGGCAACAATGAAACTTATCGATATTACCTGTCCGGCGACATGAGAAGCCTCTTCTTTTCTGCCCGCTCCGATATTCTGAGAGACAAGTGCGAGCGCGGCTACGGCAAGTCCGCCACCGATAGAAATCAGAAGAAATATCGCTGGCCACGCAATCGTCGGTGCAGAGATCTCTACCTTCCCTAGTTTTCCAAGCCAGTAAGCATCAACCATGTTGTAGACTGTTTGAAATAACATGGTGATAACCGCTGGCCAGGACAATTTCAAGAGAGCGGCCATCATCTTCTCATTCAGTATATTGACTCGTTTCATGTTCACTCCTATGATTTCGAATGCGTACCAATTCATTTATAACATATTCGTTACGAAATACGAAGCGAAGCCGAGGTTAGAGGACGGTGGTCAGAGGTTTGAAGAACAACGAACTAGATGGAAATTGCGCGCCAGTGATACTTTTGCACGCCGCCCGTGGTAGGGGGTTGGTAAGA